>JBGTUV010000050.1:0-7552 GCA_041938985.1 Candidatus Nitromaritima sp.
AGGGGAATAGAATCAGGTGTAATTGTGTAATCGGTATTTTCTCGCAGGTGAGTATGAATTAATGAACGTATCAGTTGTCTATCGATCAATGGATTGTCTCCACAAATACGGACGATATGTTGGGCTTTCACCTGATCTGCAGCGATTAGGAATCTTTCGAGAACATCTTCTTCAGGTCCTCTGGCAATGGAAATATTTAATCGCTGTGCCATTTCTATAAGAGGTGTTTCAGTGGGGGAATCGGGAACCGCAAGAACGATATGATCAAAATCGGTCACCGCTTTGATTCGATTAATGATATGCTCGGTCAATGGGACGCCGGCTAGGGGATAGAGGGCTTTTCCCGGGAAGCGGGTTGAACTCATTCTAGCTTGCAGGATAGCGGAAACGGCGGTCATAGTGGAGTTATTGTTATTTAAAAAAAATTACATTGTACTGGTTTCCAGGCAGCTTTGTAATCCTGAAAAAATAGATGAGATATCCTAAAAGGTTAAAGCAGGGAGACAGGGTAGGTGTCGTTGCTCCGGCGGGACCGGTTGATCGAAAAACTTTGGAACAAGGGTTGCGGGTGCTCAAGCGAATGGGGTTTTGCCCCGTGCTGGCAGAGCACATTTATGCCAAGGATCGGTACCTGGCTGGGACAGATGCACAAAGGACTGAAGACCTGCACGATTTTTTTAGAAACCCTGATATAAGCGGTATCTTTTGCGCGCGGGGTGGTTATGGGGTCAACCGCGTCCTTTCAAGATTGGATCCTTCAATCATTCGTAAGAATCCCAAAGTCTTTGTGGGTTCTAGTGATATTACTCTGCTCATTTTATTTTTTGTCCAACAGTGCTCGCTGGTCACGTTTCACGGTCCTATGGTAGCGGGAAATTTTGGGCGTTACCCGATGACAAAATCAAAACGCCAGTTTGGTAAGATTCTTTTGGGAAATAAAACAGGCAAACGGTTGACTGCAAAAGGAGCACGTGTCTTTAGGGCAGGAGTCGGCGAAGGTAAGCTGATAGGTGGGTGCCTTACTCTACTCTGCCGTTCTCTAGGCACACCATGGGAAATTAAAACACGCAACAAAATTCTCTTGCTCGAGGATGTCAATGAGCCAATTTATAAAATTGATGGAATGCTCTGGCATTTAAAACAGGCTGGAAAGTTTAAAGGAGTTCGTGGAATTGTTTTTGGCGAAATGGTCAACTGCCTATCCTCCAAGAAAACCGGTGGTTCTTTCAAAGAAACTTTGCAAGACGTTTTTTCAGGCAGCTCTTTTCCAATTGTAACGGATTTTCCGTCTGGGCACGGACGAGAAATGCTTACCTTGCCGATGGGTGTCGAGGCCAGGCTGGATACAAAAACTAAAACTCTCGAATTTGAAAACTGTGGTGTCCTATAATAATGATGCAGGACCTTTAAATGCGGACAGGAATTCCCTTTGACTTCAAATGTCTTTTTGTTTCCTCGATCGTGAACTCCTTAAAATGAAAAATAGATGCGGCTAAAACGGCGTCTGCCTTACCTTCAGTGATACCTTCAAAAAGATGGTCCAGTGTTCCAGCTCCGCCGGAAGCTATGAGAGGGATAGTCAATGACTCGGATATGGTTCGGTTGAGCTTCAGGTCGTAGCCATTTTTAGTTCCATCGCAGTCCATGCTCGTAAGGAGGATTTCTCCTGCTCCATAGGTTTCCATAAGCTTGGCCCAGTGTAATGCATTGATGCTCGTGGGGTTTCTTCCTCCGTGAGTATATACTTCGAACGAGAGTCCGGATTCATTCCCGGTTAGAAAGAGTTCGGGGTGGAGCTTACACCAGCTCAAATTAGAGTCAGGAGACTTGCGAGTAGAATCCACTCGGTTTGGCATCGATAGCAACCACAATACATTGACTTCCAAACCGCTCGGCGGCGCTACGGACAAACTCTGGATTGTGTACGGCTGCAGTATTAATGGCGACCTTGTCTGCACCTGAGTTCAGAAGGTTTCGTATGTCATCGAGATCTCGTACTCCGCCGCCCACTGTCAATGGCATGAAAACCTTTTCTGCAGTGCGTGCGACAATATCCAATATAATATTTCGTTTTTCGTGTGATGCCGTAATATCAAGGAAGGTTAGCTCATCGGCGCCCTCTTTTTCATAAGCTGCGGCAACCTCCACCGGGTCGCCGGCATCACGCAAGTTTACGAAGTTGACTCCTTTGACTACTCTGCCGTCTTTAACATCCAAACAGGGGATGATTCTTTTAGCCAGCATGGCGATTTAATAATTCCAGAGTTTGCGCGTAGGTAAAATTTTTATCGTAAAGTGCTTTGCCCGTGATTATACCCTCTACACCGTTTGGCTCAAGTGCCAGCAGATCCTCAATATCTTTTAGTTTGCCTACTCCTCCAGATGCGATCACCGGAAGACTTGTGCTTTCAGAGAACTCCTTGATGCTCTTCAGGTTGGGGCCTTGAAGCATTCCGTCACGACTAATGTCGGTAAAGATGTAGCCTGAAACGCCGCAGGACTCGAGGTTTTTTGCTAAGTCAGTGGCCCGTTGATCAGAAACTTCAACCCACCCTTTGATAGCCACGTTGCCGTCGCGGGCATCAATGCCAACGATAATTTTGCCGGGGAATTCTTTGCACGCCCTAGCGACAAATTCTGGTTCTTTGTGAGCAATGGTTCCTAAAATTATCCTATAGGCTCCCGCGTTAACATATTGTTCGATTGTCTTAAGGTTGCGGATTCCGCCTCCTACCTGAATATCGACCGAGCTGTTGTATATAATATTTTTTACAATTTCAACATTGGCTGGTTGCCCTTCAAAGGCACCATCCAAATCCACGATGTGTATAAGAGAGGCGCCTTCTTCATCCCAATGGCAAGCCATCGCAACGGGGTCATCAGAGTATACGGTTTCCTGGTCGGCCATTCCTTGCGATAAGCGCACGCAACGGCCTTTTTTAATGTCGACGGCGGGAATGATTTTCATGGCCGGGTTTTCATAAAAGTTTAATGATATTTGTTAAGTGTTCTTCCTGCTGATTAAAGATAGTTTTCGAAGTAAAATGGTGAGTGGTAAATAATATCAGGTTTATGTTTTGAATGAGTTTTTTTATTATGTCAAATTATTTTAAATTCGCATGTGGTGTCGAAGTTCTATCTATTTGTGATAATGTAGATTTTTAGTCAAATTAGTACTTTGCAAGGTTTGGCCATGTGTTGGTGTCTTTTTTTTTATGAGGTCATAGAGTGACAGAGGGACCGCTTTCTGCAAGAGTTCAAAGGGAACAAGAGGCATTTAATGAAGGACTGCAAAGAGATGGTTATATGCGGGTCTTTGAGCATACTTCCTACTTGTTCTTGCAGCGGAGAGATCAAATTGTTCGCAATGAACTGGAGTATGCCCAAGGAAAAAATGTATTAGAGTTGGGATCTATATCATGGGAATCTTGGATTGAGGGTAATGATATTAAACCGTCTAACTTGCACTGCATTAATATTTCTCAGGAAGAAATCAATCATGGTGAAAAGAACGTACGTTTTTCCAACGTCAAACCGCACTTTCATTTAATGGATGCCCATAATCTAGAATTTGAAGATGAGTCTTTTGACTTTGTTTACGGTTGCGCCATCCTGCATCATTTGGATTATAACCGAGCCTTGGATGAGATTTGCCGAGTCCTAAAACCGGGAGGAAGAATCTTGTTTGCAGAACCACTAGGTATTAACCCCGTAGGAAAGTTGGTGAGGTTGATGACACCTTTTGCTCGTACAGATGACGAAAAACCACTTATGTTTAAAGAACTTACCGAGTTAGAAAAAAGATTCAACACGCGTCATTACTATGAAGAGTTGTTTTCAGTTCCTTTAGGAGTGGCGTCAGGTATCCTTTTTGATAATCCAAATAATTGGTTGACCCGATTAGCGTTTAATCTTGACCTTTCATTGAACCGAATATTTCCTCCCTTGCGGTACTTGTTTCGGCATGTGTTGGTCGTGGGTACGCGAAAATAATTTTTTTATCAAAGAGGAAATATCAAACATCTGTACTTCTCGCGTTTTTTTTCAAACTTTGAGGTGTGTAGAAAAAATTGTGAATTTAAGTGCAGGATAAAGTATAAAGCAACAACGGAGTTTTAGAAGACAAGTTTATATAAGGTGATTTTTAATGCAAGTAAGCAAAACCCCCATTGACGGACTACTCATTATAGAACCTAAAGTATTCGCAGACCCGCGTGGGATGTTTTATGAGGTCTACTCTGAGAGTAGGTATAAGGAGCATGGAATCCCTCGCTTCGTTCAGGACAATCACTCTGTTTCCAAGAAGGGAGTGCTAAGAGGACTTCATTATCAGGTAAATTCTGGGCAAAATAAGCTGGTAAGGGTTACTCAAGGGGAGATATTCGATGTTGCGGTAGATATTCGTAAGCAGTCTCCTACTTATGGCAAGTGGTGGGGACTTTCACTCTCTGAAACGAATAACCTCCAATTGTATATTCCTGTAGGTTTTGCCCACGGGTTTTGTGTGTTGAGTGAGTCGGCAGAAGTTTTGTATAAATGTTCAGATTACTACTCCCCGGAAGATGAACGCGGTATTCTGTGGAACGATTCCGATTTAGCAATTGACTGGCCTATCAAAGATCCAATTCTTTCTGAAAAAGATGCTATGTATCCACTTTTTAGCGAGCTCTAATTCCCTCCCTAGAAACTCCTAAGACAGATATTTTTTGTTCTTTCCTGAGGCCTAAAACCCTTTGTTTAAAGTCTTTTAAGTGGGTTTGTCGATGGAGTGCCATTTTTTTTCATTTTCAGGTCATTTTTCTCTAATGTAATTTTTTTTTATTGCCGATCAAAATATATAGAAAAAGATAAATAGGGTTGGAGTCCCTAAAATCATGTCAGTATTAGAGATCAATACATCTGGAGTTCAAAATCAACCGCTGGATCGGCGTATTACGTCGGAAGAGGTGGCGGTATCCCTAGAGGCGGGTTCTTCTTTGCAGACGGGCGAGGGGGATGTAGTGACTTTGAGCTTTGCAGATAAACAGAATCTTTCTAACTCTTATGGTGAAGCCCAGTTTGAAGATGATCAAACGGTTAATGAGATATCTTCAGTAGCGCGGGCAGCTTCCGAGTATTCTCAGGTTGTTGAAGGGGACTTGAACGAGGACGAGTTGATTGCAATTCAGAAAATTGCTGCCCATGTTGAGCCTATTGCGAGAGAATTTCTATCCAGTGACCCAGAGGAACTCGATGTCGAAAAAGCGATTGGGATTTTGACTGGTGATCACAAGATCACCGAGGAAGTTGGAATAGCGTTGGGGACTGCAATTGTAAAAACTTTAGGCCTTGAGTCTTCTTCTCAGGTGAATCCAGACAATCTAGTCCAGTCAGAATCAATTACGGTAGAGGCAGAAAACCCGGACATCAATATCGAAAATATTAGACAGCTTCCTGAATTGTCTTCTGCCGCAGTAAACGCTGAACTTCAGAAACAGTTTCAAACTCTCAATGAGAGTAGTAAGGCACTCATTGTAAGTTCTCTCAATGACTTGAAGCAGTTTTTTCGAGAAAAGGTCAGTCAAGTCTTAGAGCCTTTAAAACATCCTATTTCTTTAGGAGTGGGTGTAACAAATCAGGCAGACACAAAGCCACGAGCCTAGCAACAGACCTTCCTGCCGCTTGTTTCCAAAGATTACTCCAAAAACAATTTTAAGATTAAGTGTGAGGTCGGGGTTTTTAGGTGACCGTTGTATTTTTTACAACCGTTAGGGCATCATCGCCCCGTTGTTGATGTCCAGAGTTTGTCCCGTTATGGAGGTTTGGGCATCTGAAATCAAAAATGACGTGAATTGAGCGATCTCATCAGGTTTAGACATTTTCCCTAAAGGGACATCGGCCATGGCTTGATCTAGAGCTTTTTCCTTGCTTATTTTTAAAGCTTTAGAAAATGCTCGTAATCCTTCGTGTGCCATTTCAGTATCCACCCACCCAGGACACAGGGCATTTACAAGGATTTTATCTTGAGCAAGTTCGACGGCGAGCGAACGATTTAGCCCTAGAAGTCCTGCTTTTGAAGCGCAATAGGCAGAATATCCTGGTACTCCCAGCCTAGCCAAAACTGAAGCAAGGATAACGATTTTTTTATATGGGGCCTTATTTTTTTTAAGATAAGGGAGACACTCTTGGATGGTGTTATAGGTTCCTGTTAGATTCGTATCTATGATTTCATGCCATCGATCGTTTGAAAGATAATTGTTTTCTCCACCAATACCTGCATTTGCTACAAGCGCATAAAGCGAATTAATTTTGCTTTTTTCTAAGGCCTTAGCAATATCTTTTGAGAGCCTTATGTCACACGAAATGCATTGGTGTTTCTCCGGGCATTCCAGGGAGTTTCTTGTTTCTTCCAAGTGGTCCGGGTTTCTACCTAACAGAACTAGGTAGTAGTTATTTTTTGAAAGGTGCTGAGCGATGGCCCTACCGATTCCAGATCCTGCTCATGTAACTAAAATATTTTTTGTGATTGCCATGATTGGTTTGATTTAATATGGGCGAATAGATGAATTTTGTTTGAGATCCCCACTCAAAGCTTTAATAAAGTCCGAAAGGTGCTTGGCTTTCTCTGGTTCAGAGTTTTTGTTGTATGTCATGATGAGATTATTCATCATCCGCGTTAGTGTTTCTCTGCTGGTGGCTGCACCCAAATAATGCTCTTCAAAATGGTACCCCATTTCTCCTACAAGCCTGGCACAGTCTTCTTGAGACAGGATACGCCCCTTATCGAAAGGATCAAAATATATAGGTTGGGTGAGCGATTCGTATTTTGCTATGTAGCGTCCGGGCAACCCAACTCCAACAATGGGAAGCCCGATACGTTGCCCCAAAAAAATGCACAAAGCTGATAGTGTTATAGGAAGCCCCTTTTTTTTATCCAGCACTCTTGAGAAATAAGTGTTATCCGGGTCAAGGAAATCTATTTTGTTTCCCTCAAATCCTTTCTCAAAGAATAAAAAGCGAGTTAATATTTTAACCGTTTGTTCGGGTGATTGTTTGCGTTCGATTAGGGTGGATACTTCTTTTGCTAGCTGGTCTAACGATTGGCTTAGGTTATTCGTTTCTTCATCAGGGTAGCCAAATTTTTGTAATAAAATCACACCTGTTTCTAAGTTCCAGTGGCCTGAGGGAGAGCTTTGGGCTAGTTGGCTAAATTGTCTCAGAAGTTGTCTTGGAATAATTGCTTGAATTATTTCTGATGCTATTGACTTGATTTCAAGGTTTTCGGTTCTTGCGGCTACTTCAAGAAAAGGGATTGCATCTTCTCCAAGTTTGATGAGTTGTTCTCGTACTCGTTTCCGTACAAATGCATCTCTGTCGTCAATTAAACGGATGAGGTGTGAGATTTGGTTTTTTTCAGGATTAGCAAATTTATTCTTATTAAAAAAAATATTATCAATAAATAGGTCACCATGTATAATTCCTTTAGGTAGATTTTTTGGCCATTTACTTTTTACTTCTAAAAAGCTATTTTTCATTAAATCATTCAAATTGACATCAACACTTTTACATCTAT
>JBGTUV010000051.1:0-7440 GCA_041938985.1 Candidatus Nitromaritima sp.
TCTGAATATAAGGGAACAAGTCTTTTATCAATAAAATCGAATCGCTCGTCACGGACATGAAACTGCTCCTTGTCTGGGTCACCCTGTACTGCGGAGTAATCCATGTTTTCTAGTTTCCTTTTGATCATACAGGCGTATGTAATGCTTTCAGGTTTTTCTTCTATATCCAGAAAATTGACCGCTCTCATAAAGGTTGAGCCAGTAGTAACGATGTCATCAACAATTAACCAGTGAGTATCTGCTGGGTAGGAAGGGATAACGACTTGTGCAAAGTCAGTACTTTTCTTAGGCATTATGTAAAAAGGAAGATTAATCAGTTTTGATAATTCATACCCAATTCGTATTCCCTCTGTTTCGCAACCAACAATCACATCAAACTTCCCATGTTTTGTCTGCCAAGTCTCTAGCTTTTGTCTTAGCAAACTACAATAGGCTTCATTCATGGTATCGGATAACAGAGAGTAATCGTAATTGTAGTTCGACTTAACTCCCGAGCTTAAAACAAATTTTCCTTCTTTTATTATTCGTGAAAACATAGAATACCCCCTCTCCCAAAAAGCTATTTAATACTCACGTTTAGAAAAATACCTCGACGATAAACATTTGCGGAGTGACCCATCACAAACTTTTCTTTCTCCACTTGACCATTATGCAATGAAATCATTTTTCTTCGGACCAAGCAAATTTACCGATGAGCGGAACAAACTTACAACTTCCTATTTTTCGTCTCACCATCTGGTCACCATTCTTATTGAGAACAATAAGATCTTGTGATTCTCTTTCCCCTACGGGTGCTACTAAACGACCTTTATCCGCCAACTGTTCAATCAATGCGGTGGGAATGCTTGGCGTTGCCGCTGAAACAAGAATCGCATCGAATGGCGATTGATCGCGCCAACCATAGGTACCGTCAAATGTTTTAAAAACAATATTTTGGTACCTTAGTCCTTCAAGCAACTCTTTGGTTTTTTGGACAAGGGGCTTGATTCTTTCAATAGTAAATACCTGTGAAGCTAACTCAGCCAGAATAGCCGTCTGGTAGCCTGACCCTGTCCCAATTTCCAAAACCCGTTCACCCCCCTTAAGCTGCAAAACCTCCGTCATTAATGCGACAATGTATGGTTGTGAGATTGTCTGATTTTCACCAATGGGCAACGGACAATCCCCATAGGCCCTATGCTGAAGTGAAGAATTAACAAATAGGTGCCTTGGTACACGGCTTAGCACCTCTATCACCGAAAGGTCCTTGATACCGCGCCCCGATATTTGTTCTTCTATCATCTTACGCCTTTGTCCGGCGTATGCCTGTATGGCCTGCTCCGTCAACTCCACTTGGAACGACCTCCTATAAATATTATCGAGAAATGAAGGTGTAAAACCGAAGGGAACAAATTAGAAAATCAATCTAGAGGGGAGGGTTACTAATGCAGGTAGGGAGAAATCCTATCTGTTTGACCAGTGAACGTTTTAAATCTTAGTTGTTCAATCAAACCGACCTTTTCATCTACCGCGTGACCTTCTACCAAAACGGGATTCTGATAAAAAATAAGATCCCAGCAACCTTGTCCTTCTTCATATTTTAGAAGGTAAATGTTGTCGTCGTCGGCCTCCACTTTAAAAAAAACCTCTCCGACACCGTACCACCGATCCACAATCTCTTTTATCCTGTATCGACGATCACAAACCTGAAAGGCGACGGGTCTTTCTTTTGTCTGAAGTTTTGAGCAAAACTCAACTTTAATCATGGTCAAATCTTATGCTCGAGCCCTTTAAAAGTAAACCATTATTTAACATGGTAACAATTTCAACGCTAATGCTCTTTTGAAGTACTGATGAAAAATATTTTAAATCATAATTAAAACTGATAAAATGCGCGCTGTGATGCATTGTAATTAACCGATATATTTAAAAATTAATTTAGAACCCGTTCTTCCGTCAGAAAGTCACCTTAAATCTTTCGCAAGAACTAGAAATTATTCCAAACGCTATTTCAGGCTAGCCAAACCCTAAACCATTTACATTCAAAGACTGTTTCGATGCTATGCGGGTCATGTAGTTTATGGTTTGCGATATATTGACATTAAGCAGGCAGTTTGTTAGCGTAGCTCGATTGATTTTTTAATTAATAACTACTCGAAAAAGCGATGCCTTGGGACGATTTACACGAATCTAAAGGGTCTGGAGAAAGGGGTGGCGGAAGTCAGGGAGGGGGATCCAAACCTCCCTTTGACATTCCTCAAATCAAGGTCCCAAAGTTTAAACCGTCCATGGTCTGGATAATCGTTGGGCTGTTATTGCTTGTCTGGATTATTCCAGGAACATTTTATTTTGTAGAGCCAGACGAGGAGGGAGTCGTTGTAACCTTCGGAGAATTCTCTCGTATTACTCAACCTGGGATGCATTTTAAGTTTCCTTCCCCGATAGAACATGCAAGCACGCCAAAAGTGAGAAAAATCCGGCGAGCTGAAATCGGTTTCCGTACGACTCAAGGGGGAGGCTTACAAAAAGTTCCCGCTGAAGCTCTCATGCTCACAGGCGATCAAAACATAATAGATATCAATCTCGTCGTTCAATATAAAGTTATGGATTCGGTAGCCTATCTGTTTAATGTGCGACGCGTTCACAAACTGGTCAGAAATGTTTCTGAAACCGTAGTTCGCGGAATAGTGGGCAGTCGAAAAATTGACGAGGCTCTAACAACAGGTAAATCAGCGATACAAATAACTGCCCAAGAACAAATCCAGACACTTTTGAATAAACATAAATCAGGTGTTCAAATTGTCACCATACAGTTGCAAGACGTTCACCCACCCGAGCAAGTGGCTTCAGCCTTTAAAGACGTTGTCTCTGCACGTGAGGATAAAGAACGGATGATTAATGAAGCACAGGGTTACCGCAATGCTGTAATTCCTGAAGCCCGAGGACAAGCGGCTCAAATTGTCAGAGCGTCCGAAGCATACCGCGAAGAAAAAATTAGCATGGCAACTGGTGACAGCCAGCGCTTCATTCTGCAATATAATGAATATAAAAAAGCCCCTGCAATCACTCGTAAACGAATTTACTTAGAAACCATGGAAGAGGTCCTACCTTCTATGCAGAAATTTGTGATGGGTAATAAACAGGGCGTTCTACCTATTCTCTCCTTAACACCTGGAGCGCTTGGCGAGGCAACGGGACGGTAAAATGAAACAAAATGGCCTTATTATAGGACTGGTGCTGGTAGTATCGCTGATATCAACCTCAATGTTTACAGTACACCTGACTCAATCAGCTGTCGTGCTTGAGCTATCAAAACCAAAGAAAATCCTCACTGAACCCGGGTTATATTTTAAGATCCCTGTTATTCAAAAAGTCCGCTATTTTTCCAAGCAACTTCTGGATAACGACTCACCACCTACCGAAGTCCTTACACGCGATAAGAAAAATCTATTGATTGATAATTTTTCTTTGTATCGCATTACTGACCCATTGAAATTTCTAGAAACAGTGCGCACAGAAAACGGTGCCCGTGCTCGACTGGACGATATCGTATACTCGGAACTTCGGGTCGAAATTGGTACCCATGATCTCCATGAGGTTGTAACCGAAACTAGAGGAGCCATCATGGAGAAGGTGACGAAAGAGGCGAATAAAAAAGCAGCAGAATATGGGATCCAAATGGACGAAGTTCGGATGAAGCGAATTGACCTGCCACCAGAAATCGCCAACTCGATTTACAACCGAATGCGTACTGAACGACAACGGATTGCAATGGAATACCGTTCAGAAGGGAAAGAAGAGTCCACCAAAATTCGAGCTCAGACAGACAAAGAAAAAACAATTCTTATTGCCGAGGCGTACAAGCAGGAACAAACCATTAGAGGTGAAGGGGACGGGCAAGCAACAAAGATTTATGCTGACTCGTTCAATAGGGATCCCAAATTCTACAACTTCATTCGTTCCATGGAAGCTTACAAAAAATCTTTAAAAACAGACACCACCATTCTTCTGTCGGAAGATTCTGAATTTTTGAACTTCCTTAATAAGAACAACTGATAGCCACAATAGGACAACCCCTCCCTCATGTAACGGTGCTGTTTTGTTAAACCAGGATTAAAACCAAGTTCCCAGGCTTCCTTAAACAACTTTTATTTCTTATGAAAATTTTGATAGCTGGGGCTGGCATTGTCGGTAATAATTTAGCTGAACAACTCTCCGAAGAAGGCCATGACGTTTCTATCATAGATGAAGACGCTGAAAAAATTCGCCTTATCTCCAACACGTTGGATGTAATGTCGGTTTGCGGTAATGCCTGTATGCCCAGCGTTCTTGTGAAAGCAGGAATTCGTGACATGGAAATGGTAATTGCTGTCACCAACAAAGACGAAATTAATTTGATGGTGTGTTTTCTCGCTTCTAAATTTCAAGTTTCAAAGCGATTCGCAAGACTTCGCAGTATGGAATTCACTGGTTCTGGGCAAATCTTTTCACCAGAAGAACTGTTTATTGACCAGGCAATCAATCCTGGAGAAATCATCATTGATACTATTCTTAAAATTCTACAAACACCTGGTGCTGTAAATGTTGCAGAGTTTGCCCAGGGAAAGGTTTTATTACGCGAGTTTGATTTACCTGAAAATGCCCCATTGACAGGAAAAAGCATCAAGGAACTCGCAAGCATTTCTGATCTCGACTTGATAATAATCGTGGCTATCGTACGCGAAGGAAAACTCATTATCCCACAACCAGAAGATATTCTACAAACTGGTGATCGGATCTACACTTTAGTGAACAAAGAGTTCCTACCGTTTCTTTTGCCCATGTTGAACAAAACTGTCGATGCTGTAGAAAAAATAGTCATCTATTCCGCTAATCCTGTATCTATCAATCTTGCCAAGGCATTGGAAGAAACTGTAAAAGACGTATGCATTATTGAACCTTCGCGTGAAGCCGCCAATAAAGCCGCTGAGGAACTTTCAAAGACCTTAGTACACCACGGGACAGGAACTGATCTCGACTTGTTTAACGAGATAAATATGAAAGACGTCGATTTTTTTATGGCGCTTTCTGATGACGATGAAAACAATATTCTCGCTTCTCTCTTGGCAAAAAAGTATGGCGCGCGACGTGCGCTGGTCATCACCAATGACCCCGAGTATCTACCTATTCTTGATTCGATTGGTATCGACATTACGATCAACCCTCGCCTGATCGTAATCAGCACTATTTTGAAGCATTTGCGTAAGGGGGGTGTTATTTCTGTCTTCAAGCTAATAGAAGATGCCGAAGTGATGGAGTTAGTCGTTGATGCCAAATCAACCATCGCCGGAAACAGAATCTCTAATTTAGACTTCCCCGAAGATGCGATGATAGGTGCAATCCTTCGCCAGGGAGAAATGTTGGCCCCTGACGAAAAAAGTACTGTTCAAGAAGGCGATTCAGTTATTGTTGTTGCTTTGAGTTCAGCAATCGAGAAAATCGAAAAACTTTTCGGACGCAAAAGACACTTTTTCCCGTTCTAATGAACATCCTTGCGATTTTTAATGTTGTGGGAGTTCTCCTCCTTCTTCTTTCAGGCCTAATGGTTCTGCCTGTTGGTATTTCATATTACTACGACCATCCCCCATTACCTGGTTACATGACAGACACACAAGCATTTTTTCTAACCCTTGTGGTGTCATTCTTACTCGGCCTTTCTTTGTGGAAGATCCTTCCATCGGGCGTTGAAAAACTACGAGACCGAGAAGGGTTTGCAATTGTCGCCTTATCCTGGGTATTCATCGCATTAGCCGGTGCGTTTCCTTATTATCTTTCTGGAAACTGCCCAGACTTTATAGACGCATTCTTTGAAAGCATGAGTGGATTTACCACCACAGGGGCGTCCATCCTTACAGATATCGATTCTTTACCTCGTGGAATTCTTTTTTGGAGAAATCTCACCCAGTGGTTTGGAGGAATGGGAATCATTCTTTTGTCTATGGCAATTTTCCCAGCCCTTGGAATTGGCAGCACCCACTTGTTCAAGGCAGAGGTGCCTGGTGGTGTCACCGTAGAACGCATGCAACCTCGACTTGCAGAGACCGCTAAAATCTTATGGAAAACATATGTCGTATTGACTGTGTTAGAGGTACTCCTCCTTAAATTGGGGGGAGTAGGTTTTTTTGATGCACTTTGTCACAGTTTTTCTACGGTTGCCACTGGCGGATTTTCAACCCACAACACCAGCATAGGCTATTTTAAAAGCGCCTACGTAGAATCAATTTCGATTTTGTTCATGTTTTTAGGTGGCGTCAGCTTTCTCCTTCACCATCAACTAGTCAACGGAAATTTTGGAGTTGTTTTTAAAAACCCTGAGTTACGGTTTTATGGAACAATGATTATCTTCGGAGTTGCACTTGCAACCTGGGGTCTCGCTTCTTCCAGACCCGACCTATCTTTAGACGAGTCGTTCCGCAAAGCTGCATTTAATGTCGTTTCAATTAATACAACTTCTGGTTTCATGACAGATGATTTCAACGCATGGCCAAACTTTCTAAGAATCTTTATGCTAGTCATCATGATGGTAGGTGGATGCTCTGGTTCCACCAGTGGATCGCTAAAAGTAATCCGCTTTATCATCTTATTTAAAATCATTAGAAGGGAATTGAAAAAACTCATCCATCCCCGCGCTATTTTTCACGTAAAAGTTAGTGGTAAACCGGTCAAACCCGATGACTTGACCAATGTAGTTGCTCTTACTTGTTTTTTTATGGGTTTTGCAACTTTGGGCTGTATTCTTTTATCCTTAATGGGCATGGATTTAACAACCTCTGTGTCTGCTTCCATAGCCTGCCTCTTTAATATTGGTCCTGGCTTCGGGCAGGTAGGAGCTATTGGTAATTATGCAGATATACCATTCATGGGTAAAAGTATCCTCATCGCTTTTATGCTAATGGGAAGGTTGGAAATATTTGGAATCATGCTTCTTTTTCTACCTATGGCGTGGCGCAAATAAGATTTGATTTTATATATTTATTATCTTAGTATTTTCCGGTTCCCGCTTTAGATGACTAAGCCAACCATGGAATGTTGATTCGATTAAGACATCTATAGCGTTTGCTTTTTTTCACTAAATATTTACTAAACTGCTTTCCCTATTTCAGGGAAGGACGCTTTTCGCGAGTCCTATGGATACAAGTTCTCCATTAAAAGTTACTGAGCTAGTACTAAGAGACGCTCATCAGTCTTTGCTGGCAACCCGAATGCGTACAGAAGATATGTTGCCGATCGGCGAAAAACTTGATCAGGTGGGTTTTTTCTCTTTGGAAATGTGGGGAGGAGCTACTTTCGATTCGTGCTTACGTTTTCTCAATGAAGATCCTTGGGAACGAGCACGCAAGCTCAAAAAAGTAATCCCTAATACACCTTTTCAAATGCTACTGAGAGGTCAAAACTGCGTTGGGTATAGGCATTATGCCGATG
>JBGTUV010000052.1:0-7087 GCA_041938985.1 Candidatus Nitromaritima sp.
ATCCAGAAGGAATTTGTGAGAGCGAAGGAACAACCCCTGATATTTCATTTAGTTTTGAAAGCTTTCCTTGAGTAGGTTTCAATGTGGGAATAGATTTCATAAGCCCTATCGTATAGGGATGAAGAGGTGAACGGAAAAGATCAAGCACCGGTCCCGATTCGACTATTTCACCTGCGTACATAACCATGACGCGTTTTGCAATTTCAGCAACGACTCCTAGATCATGAGTGATGAGCAGGATAGACATCTGAGTTTCATTTTTTATTTTTTTTAGAAGATCAAGTATTTGTGCTTGTATTAAAACATCGAGCGCTGTTGTTGGTTCATCGGCTATAAGAATACGCGGGGAACATGAAAGAGCCATAGCGATCATTGCCCTTTGTCGCATCCCACCACTCAATTGATGTGGATATTGATCTAACTTTTCTTTTGGAGAAGCGATTTCTACCTGCTCTAAAAGTTTTAAAGAGCTTTCTCTTGCTTCTTTGCGGGAGAGCGAAGTGTGGCGCAAGAGTGTTTCAATGATTTGTTCCCCTATAGTGAGAACAGGATTCAATGAGGTCATCGGATCCTGAAAGATCATCGCGATATCTTTTCCCCTCCGATCCTGTAATTCTTTTTTCTTTAGTTTTAAAAGATCTTTACCAGCAAAAAGAATTTCTCCACTCACAATTTTCCCAGGCGGTTCTTGAATAAGCCTTAATATGGAAAGAGCGCTAACGGTTTTACCACAACCCGACTCTCCAACCAATGCTAGTATCTCTCCTTGGTTGAGTTGATAACTGATTCCACGAACAGCTATCAACTCTTTTTTTGAAGTCGCAAAAGATACTTTTAAGTTTTTGACTAATAGTTCTGGAGTAGGCATATTCACTCAACTTCGATCTGCACTATAAGAATAATAATGTATGGTTTTATCATTGGATAAACATTTTTATCATGAATTTTCTAAGACATCACCAAATTAAGATCTCCGGAAAACCCAATGCATATGATTAGACTTTATCCATTGGTTCAACCAGGTTTTTATGAGAGTATATCTGGTCGCAAACAGGTTTTATGCGCTTTTTTTCAATATTATTAAACAGCAGTTGTCTTTTAAGTGCGAGGGTGGATATGAAAATCTTGAGTTGGAATGTAAATGGCATACGCGCTGCCGTTCGAAAGGGCTTTATGGACTGGTTTCATGCCGAAGCCCCCGATGTAATGTGCCTACAGGAAATCAAGGCAACACCAAATGACCTGACGGAAGATGTTGCAAACCCCTCCGGCTATCATGCTGTTTGGAATCCAGCTCAACGTAAAGGGTATAGTGGCGTGGCTATTTTAACCAAAAAAAAGCCCCTAGGAGTTCACCTGGGGATGGGAATTGATAGGTTTGATGTGGAGGGAAGAATCATCCGACTTGAATACAAAGATTTTGATCTGTTGAATATTTACTTTCCCAATGGTACCAGTGGTCCGGAACGTCTAAAGTACAAAATGGATTTTTATGATGCCTTCCTCGACCATTGTGAAGCTTTACGTAAAGAGGGTAAAAAACTGGTCATCACCGGAGATGTTAATACAGCTCATAAGGCTATTGACTTAAAAAACCCTAAGCCAAATGAAAAAAATTCAGGGTTTCTGCCGGAAGAAAGGGCTTGGGTGGACAAATTTATCGGACATGGATACATTGATACTTTTCGTGAATTCTGTCAGGAATCAGATCATTACACTTGGTGGAGCTATAGAGCTGATGTCCGTAAGAAAAATATTGGATGGCGTATCGATTATTTTTTCGTTACCGAAGATTTAATGAAAAAGGTAAAAGATTCATGTATATACCCCAAGGTAATGGGCTCAGACCACTGTCCAATTGGCTTGGATATAAAGGCTTTATAGATTATCAGGATTCCGTTTGATTAATTAGATTAGATGAGTCTATCATACTTAAATTGACATCCAATCAAGTAGGTATTTTTTTAAAGTGTTTACGGATGTTTTCATTAGAAGAAAAACGAAAGGAAAATAATGGGTTTTGAATTAGGGGAAAATTATTCGGGATTCCGGTTGAATCAGCAAGAATCGATTTCTGAATTAAATTCGTTAGCATTGCTGTTTACTCATTTAAAAACTGGTGCAGAAGTTCTTGTAATGGAGAATGATGACGATAATAAAGTTTTTAGCGCAACATTTAAGACGCCTCCATCTAACGATCGAGGAGTTGCCCATATTCTTGAACACAGTGTCTTATGTGGATCACGTAAGTATCCTGTTAAAGAACCGTTTCTGGAGTTATTGAAAGGTAGTTTACAGACCTTTCTCAATGCGATGACTTTTCCTGATAAAACCATGTATCCAGTAGCAAGTCGTAATAAGAAAGATTTTTTCAATTTGATGGATGTTTACCTAGATGCTGTATTTTATCCAAACATCACAGAAGAAACATTTATGCAGGAGGGATGGCATCACGAGTTGGAACGTCCTGATAAAAATATCACCTATAAAGGGGTAGTTTTCAATGAAATGAAGGGTGTTTTCTCAAGCCCCGAAAGCATTTTAGATCGACACCTAGCTCATTCACTTTTTCCAAGCACGACTTATGGTTTTGAATCGGGCGGTGACCCTGAAGCTATTACGGATTTAACCTATGAAGAGTTTAAAAATTTTCACAATAAGCATTATCACCCATCGAACAGCCGTATTTTCTTTTATGGTGATGGAAACACGTTGGAATATTTAAATTTTCTAGGCAATGAATACCTTAAAGATTTTGAGTCGATTGAAATTGAATCTGCTGTTAGCGCACAAAGGCGATTTAGCAAACCCAAGCGAAAAGAAATTTTCTATCCTGTCTCAAAAGATGAATCTCTGGATAAGAAAACGTTTGTTATCGTGGGATTCAAATTAGATAAGTCAACCAACCATGAGCATTGCCTTGCTTTTAATATTTTAAGTTATTTATTGCTTGGAACTTCTGCATCTCCGCTACGTAAAGCATTGCTCGACTCTGAGTTTGGAAGCGAGGTGATTGGCGGTGGATTTGATGACAATCGTTTCGAAACAACCTTCGCCGTTGGACTTAAAGGCACAGAAACCGACAACGAAGATCAAATCATTGAACTTATTTTCTCAACCCTAAAAAGCCTTGTTGATAATGGAATTGAGGAAAACATGGTCAAGTCGGCTGTAAATTCGATCGACTTCAAACTGCGTGAATCAAATTTTGGTGGTTTCCCAAAGGGTATTGTCTACAACATTCAGACCTTAGCTTCCTGGTTATATGATTCAGACCCTTTTATGCATTTAAAATATGACAAACTGATAGGAAAAATTAAGCGTAAGTCAAAAGAAAGATATTTTGAAAATTTAATAGGTAAGTACCTTTTAAATAATAATCATCAGAGTGTAATGCTTGCTAAACCTAAGCCAGATCTTGAGAAGAAAAAAGATGCTAAGGTCAGAAAAAATATGAGGGCTTTGAAGGGCTCCATGTCACAAAATGACATTGAAAACCTTGTCCAGAAAACTCAAGAGCTTCAGGCAATGCAGATCAAACCAGATTCTCCAGAAGCCTTAGAAAAACTACCAAGCTTGGATATCCATGATATTGAAGTTGAGAGCGAACGTTTCCCGATGGAATTAAGAAAAGAATCCGAACCTAAGATTTTATTTCATGATTTATTCACAAATAATATAGCTTATGTTCAAATTGGTTTCGATGCGCTCAGTATCCCTCTTGATAAAGTCCCCTACCTTTCACTTGTTGGTAATTTGGTTTTAGGTATGGGGACACGCAAACATAGTTACATGGAAATATCACAACTACTTGGTATCCATACGGGAGGGCTTCGTTCCTGGCATTTCACTTCAACTAAAATCAATGATCATAAAAGCTTATTATCACGTATTTTCTTTAGCGGAAAAGGTCTTATGGAAAACCTGGATCACCTTTTTGATATTTGGGATGAGGTGATTTTGGAATATGACTTTAATAACCCTAAACGCTTGGTTGAGATTATAAAGAGCTCTAAAGCCTCAATGGAGGATTCTATTTTATCTTCAGGAAACCATTATGTACTCTCTCGACTTAATTCATACCAGTCTCTCTTAGGCCAATACAACGAACTTACCGACGGAATTTCTTATTATAGATTCCTAGAAACATTACTAGACCGCGCAGAAAAAAATCCTGACGAAGTGGCTGAAGAATTCAAGGGTGTTACGCAAAGCTTATTTACGAAAGAAAATATTTTTGTGAACATTACTGCTCCTGAAAATGACTATAAAAGAATTGAAAAAAATTACAGGTGAAATACCGTTAGTAATTTCAAGTTTTTCAGGACAAGGACTTGAAGAATTGATGCAAATACTTTTCGATAAATGTGATCAAAATAATGATTAGTAAATACAAAAGATTAGTTATAAAAATTGGCTCCACATCAATCATAGAAGATAAAACAAAAAAAATTAAGTCGCATTGGCTGACGTCCTTGTGTAGTGATATTGCAAATCTTCATCGAACTAAAAAAATTGTTATTGTTTGTTCAGGTGCAATTGCTTTAGGAACACAAATAATCAGGAATAAAAAAATATTTCGTCGACTAGAGGACAAACAAGCTGCAGCTGCAGTAGGACAAATTGAATTAGCACAACAATGGAAACAAAAATTAAAAAAACATAATATTAATGCTGCTCAAATATTACTAACACTTGACGATAGTGAAATTCGTCGTCGTTATCTTAATGCTCGCAAAACAATAGGCGCACTTCATGTTAACAATGTTATTCCTATTATCAATGAAAACGATACCGTAGCAACAGAAGAAATAAGATACGGTGACAATGATCGTTTAGCAGCAAGAGTTGCACAAATGATTGATGCTGATTTATTAGTATTGCTTAGTGATATTGATGGTTTATATTCAACCAACCCCCTTAAAGATGATAAAGCCAAAAAAATAAAAGAAGTTTTTCAAATTGATAAAAATATTGAGAAAATGGCAAGCTCACAATCATCCAACATAGGAAGTGGTGGGATGACGACAAAAGTTTGGGCAGCTAAGATGTGCATGAGTAATGGGTGCTCAACTATTATTACTAACAGTGATAAAAAACATCCATTACTTGGAATTACATCAAAAAATGCTACCTTGTTTCATGCTCAAAATTCAGCAGTTTCATCAAGAAAACAATGGCTCCTAAATCATCTACATCCTTCTGGATCATTAATTGTGGATGATGGTGCTATTAAAGCTATCAAACAAAACAAGAGTCTTCTTCCCACAGGTGTTATAGATATCAAAGGAAAATTCAGTAGAGGCGATATAATTACTATTCTTGCCACAAATAATAATAAAATTGGTATCGGAGTTTCGGCTTATGATGTTAGTGAAGCCAAAAAAATCATAGGAAAAAATTCTAGAGATATTAGTAAAATTCTAGGTTATGAAGGACGTGATGAAATTATTCATAAGGATGATCTAGTAAAATTTTCAATATGAACATTCAAAAAACAATCAATGAATTAGGAAGAAATGCAAAGGCAGTAACTCAATCAATGAGGCTGTTATCCGCGCAGAAAAAAAATAATGCTCTTCGCATTCTCTCAAAAAATATTCAAACTTTCTCGCAGGAAATTCTTGATGAAAATAAAAAAGATATTGAAAACGCTAAAACTAACTCTCTGCCATCTCCTTTAATCAATCGCCTTACACTAAATCCTCAATCTATTGAAGGATTGATAAAAAGTATTGGAATCATAGAAACCCTTCCTGACCCTATAGGGAAAATTCTTAAAGAATGGACTCGACCTAATGGATTAAAATTCCAAAAAATATCAATACCTCTTGGAGTTATTGCGGTTATTTACGAATCTAGACCCAATGTGACAGTAGATGCAGCATGCATTGCAATGAAATCAGGCAATGCTATAATTTTGCGTGGGGGAAGTGATAGTTTTTTTTCCTCTAATAAATTGGTTGAAATTATTATGAAGTCTTTTTTGGAAGCTGATTTACCAGCTTATGCAGTTCAAATGATACCAACAGCAGATCGAGAAGCTATTGATCATCTGGTAAAGATGCGAGAATACGTCGATATAATTATTCCTCGTGGTGGCAAAAATTTAATAGAAAAAATTAATTCCCAAAGTTCAATACCTGTAATCAAGCATCTCGATGGTATCTGCCACGTATACATTGATAATTATGCTGATATGGATAAAGCCAAAAAAGTATTATTTAATAGTAAAATGCGTAGACCTGGTATTTGTGGGGCAGTAGAAACATTGTTGATTGACCAAAGTATAAAGGACTATTCATTAAATTTATTGCAACCATTGATTGATGCAAACTGTGAAATTCGTGGTGATAATTACATTCACTCGCTTAACAAAGATTTTATATTAGCTTCTGAAAAAGATTGGTCGACAGAATATCTTGATAAAATTTTATCTGTTAAAATAGTTGATGGATTGGAAGGTGCTATTCAACATATTAATAAATACTCATCAGGACATACAGAGGCAATTATTACTGAAAATTCTTCTAACTTTACCACCTTTTATAAAAATATAGATAGTGCTATTATTTTACAAAATGCTTCAACACAATTTGCTGACGGAGGTGAATTTGGTTTTGGTGCTGAAATTGGAATTTCTACAGACAAATTACATGTTCGCGGTCCTGTAGGAGCTGAGCACTTAACTTCTTTTAAGTATATTGTAAAAGGTGATGGACATGAAAGATCTTAATTGAAAAGTATTGGATTATTAGGTGGTTCTTTTGATCCTCCTCACAAAGGACATATATATATTTCGCTGGAAGCAAAAAAGATTTTACAACTTGATGGGATATGGTGGCTAGTAACTCCTAAGAATCCTCTAAAAATTTCAAGACCCGCAAGCTACGAGGAAAGAATTCATAATTGTAAAAGTATAACAAAAACACATCCAATCAAAATAGAAGAGATTGAAAAAAAAATTAAATCTACATATTCTTTTCAAACAATAGATTTTTTACAAAATCATTACGAAAATATAAATTTTTTCTGGCTTATGGGTGCGGATAATTTAATTAATTTTCATTGTTGGCAAAAATGGCGT
>JBGTUV010000053.1:0-7001 GCA_041938985.1 Candidatus Nitromaritima sp.
ACTTGCGATTGCACCGACCGGATCTATTTCGTACACCCGTTACGATGAAACTAACCCGATACCTTACGTCAACCGTTCGATAGGCGGGAAGCCATCTTGCCAAAGAGAAATACAGGTTGGGGTTAATTTTTTTACCCTGATAGACGATCAGAAGCAAAAAGAATTTTCATTTCACCCCGACTGGAAAATCTTGCCACAAGCTGATTTGCCTGCAAAAATTCCAGAATACGCCTTCAACTGGAAATGGTTTTTTAATGGTTTCCCTCCTCAAACGGATAACATTAAATCGATTTATACCGTCCCCCTATATCCTGAAGGAAACGCTGAAATAGACGAACCTGCTCTGCAGCCACTCGCATTAGATCAAATCATTTACTACATGGAGATGGCACCGGGAATGCCTGCTAAACTGGAAAAAGTTGAGCGTGTACTGGTTCATACTTTTGACATGTCTATAGCAGGATGCGTCGATTGCACTCATGAGCGAGAATACACCGTTTTATTCAGCGATCCTGAACTTGCACAAAAAAATGCATACCAACTTTGGGATTATGCCGCAAAACGAAAAGAGCTGGAGAACTTAAAAAAAGTTTCTTTTCTTCCGGAGAAAGAACATTTAGAAGAAGTCTACAATGATAAATATGGAATGATTTTCAAATGGATTCCTATGTTTTATTTTCAAGACCGAGGAGTATGCGAGCAGATTTTAGCCTCATCGGTCCGCGCCCTTCTACCAGATGGCATTTTGTTTTTAGTGGGTCCCCGAGCAATTAAAGGGCTGTTTGATCATTACGGTTTGGATTGTCTGTATGGCGATCTGATTATGAATATGCCTTTTTATAGACAACACCTTAAGTTGTGCCCAGAAAATCTAATTAACCAGGACATCACAGTTTTTCTAGCTGAGAAGCATAACTCGTCGGGAACTAAAAAAGAATCCGAAGCCGAGGTATCCACACCTTCATCCGATTCTAAAACAGAGCCACAGGTAAACACAGTTTCTGAACCCATAATCCCGTTACGCAACTTTGATCGAGAGAACTAATAGCTAAAGCTTAAAAAATAAAATTTAACCTTTCGTCTCCTTCAAACCTTCCCTTTCCAGCGTTGAACATCTCTCATGAATTTTCTACGATCCATATCCTTATCCCAAGGGAAAATATCCATTAAAGGTTCCAAGGCATAATTCGATTTATCTTCAGGAGGTAGTTCAAAACCACCGTCTGTAATGCGATAGATATTATTGAATGTCCTATAATTGCCACATAGGGTCACATAATCCCAAGATGTTGTTCCTTCAACCAATGCGCACATTTCCGATGAAGATATGCCTTCATAGAGATTGATTTTCCCAAGGTCTCCTTTATGAAGCTTTGGCTTATCTGTTTGTCCAAAATCTATAGTCCATGCTTGAGATTCTTCCTGACCGAAGATTTCCAATTGGTAGACAATCTGCCAATGTTGCCAACCACTAAGAAGTTCGCTATTTAAAATCAGATCAAGAAAATTATTTTCAATAAAGTCATTAACGACTTTCATTTCTTTTTTATATTTTTCTAAGTCACAAGTCTGGGTTTTGATAGACGGAACTTCTGCGTTAGGTTTGAATATTATTCGATGACTATCGTCCTCACGAACACGGATAAAATCAGACGCCTGCTTGTCAATCCGAACCTCATCGGCTGAAATATGCGCAATATCTCCGGAGAAAAATGGTGCACTTGGAACTTCTGGGCAAAACGCGGACAAATCCCGTATAAACTGATCCTGAGTAATTGGGAATGTGCATTGATTTAAAAAATTTAATTCATCCCTACACCTAAAAGCGGCCGACCCAGGCACCACGAATTTAGGCCCAAGTGCCTTCACGACATTCAGGAAAGTACAATACTCATCGATGGGTAGGGTGAATGGTTTGTTATAAGCAAAGTTACCTTCTAGTAACGGAACAAACCGAGAGTGGAAAAAATCAATCTGGCCATGCAGTTCTCTAATCCGCTGAATGATATCCGGGTTCACTTGGGAGTCTACCTGATTCCAAATCGTCACTTCCCCATCACTCACTAGTAGTCCATGTTCTGGAAAGTCATCTTCGGCGGTGCTTGATTGATTGAGTGAAGCAGTCGGCGTTATTACGACATCCTTAACGTGGACAGGCTCAAAATCTGAAACAATCTTTATATTTTTAAATTCAAGCTCATTGAGAACATCAAGAAGAAGATCATCTTTAGGGGCGAGAACGATTGAATCTGGTTTTAGGATTCTTTTATCTTGAACAAGGTAAGACAAGGTACGCACATCAAAATGATCTTGGTGCCTATGGGAAAGATTGAGAACATCCACCGGAGGTATTTTGTCCTTTTCCAAAACAATGCTTGGACACAATACGTTTATTTCTTCCCAAAGGTAGTCAAACCAAACCGGATCGGTCAGTATCGTAGTTTCCTTAGACTGCACAAGGAGACATGCATGGCCGATCAAGGTAGTCTTAATCATTTTTTAGTTCCTTAATTTAAAAAAACATCAGGGTAACTAAAAAGAGTACTTAACTCAAGCGACCGTTTAAAGAAACCCGCTACGATCTTTCTACATTTTAAAAATGGAGATGAGAATACACGGGGATCGTAAAAATCAAAACCTACTTCGCCCAACAGGCGCAACTTGATTTTTAACATATAGGTCTGGAAGGTTGTTCGTCCCATGGTGAGTGATATAAAGAAAAACGTGCTCACGGGCGTTGATTCGCATAGCCCATGGACCAAAGTCGTTTTGGTAAAAACTTTCATAACGGCCCATGGCTTCTTCAATAGTCTGCCCCGATTTTGGAGTATAGTAAAAATCTAAAGCCAGGTCGTGCTCAGGGTTATCCTTAACTTCCATATCCAGTTGCTTGATCATATTCATAACTGGGGCATGTTTATACAAAACAAAAAAATACATCTCAACGGAGTGAATAATTTCCTGATTTTTTAGCAAAAACTGCCTAGTATCCTCAGCCTCTTCTTCTGTTTCTGAAGGAAACCCATAAAACGCCATAACATGACTCCATATACCTACCCGCTTAGCTTCAGTCAGATTAGTTACTGCAGCAGAAATATCTGTATCCTTTTTTACCAACTTGATAATACGTTGATTGGCAGATTCTAATCCAAAGTAAAGCGACCGACATCCTGACTGAGCAGCAAGATCCCAAACCTCTGGCTCAAGTAAACTGGACTCAAAACGGATAAGAGTTGTCCAATAGATACCGAGATTTTTTTCGACCATAAGTGGTGGAAGTTTTTTAAACAGTGCTGGCGGAAACGATTCATCAGTAAATAAAAAATGTTTTGCGTTGCATGCTTTCTTTAGATGCTCCAAGTCACTAATAATCTGGTCAGCATGCTTCGCTCTAAATTGATCAATGTAGCCAGCCCCATGGTCGCAAAATGTACACTCTCCCCAATAGCACCCGCGGGTACCAAGATAGGGGACAAGGCGCTCCGGGGAAAAATACTTTTCCCATGGAATCCCATCAAAATCAGGAGGTGGCAATTCATTAACCTTCTCTTGATAAGTATTATTTACTCGTATATTTCCGTTTTCTTCACGATAAATTAGATTTGGAACATCTTCCATTTTACGCTTGCCATCCAAAGCCTCCGTCAGCCAAACAATCGGATGTTCACCTTCATAAAAAATAATTGAATCGAATGCTGTCCCGAAAAACTCTTCTTTCTTTTGAAGTTCATCACGTAGCCGGGTGATTATATTGCCACCGACCGTCACATGAATCTCCGGAAATTTCTCTTTAATGAGGGTAGAAAAAGTAATCCCCGACATAAGTTGAACAGGAGTCCCTATTGAAATACCAACTAAGTCAGGCTTTTCATCTTCAATTGCCCGAAAGACCAATTGTCGACAAATATCGGCGTATACATTGACAGTGGCGTCATGAGGAGCCTTTAACAAATCACCCGAAATCCAGGGACGATAAATATTAAGATTGCTCTCAACTGGATAGAACTGAATATCTGCGGGGTGGTATGCTGCAGAAACATAACTCATTACTTCACGGAAAGCGTTAAGCGACGATTCAGCCTTGGACACATCATAAAATTCAGGTCCACGCATGATCTCCTTAGCTTTCTCAACTTCCTTAATATGATGTTCAAGGTCGACAAAACTATATTCCTTGAGCATACCCTTGATATCTCTTTCTTCCTTCGTGATCTCTCCCATCCTCTGTTTTTCTCTAAGATCTCGCAAACGTTGATCGATACGGCCTTTAACAAACAGGAGAAACTCTCTTGAGAAGATGTGGTCATACATTTCCACATTGATGTCTTTTTGCACAACCTCAATACCATTTTCACGAAGAACCGCCGTAAGACTTGGCAGAGCAAGGTAGGGCGCTGTAGGGACCCACTCCGGGGGAAATAGCAGTAAAACCTTTTTCATAAATTTATTATCTCAATTAAAACGTATCGACAATAAAACTTAACCAACAAGCATTTTATTTTTTGCAATATGAATATAATCATTAAACATCAAAGAAACGATAAAGGCAAAAAAAACCGGTGACTTTGAGATAGGTTATAATTAATTTATATGTGATTCCTTCCAGCTTAATGATAAAATAACCGCATTCTATCAGAACACTGGCTTTTTTTGGAAAGCTGAATAAAAAACTTGATTTGGATCTTCATAAAAATGAAGCTCTGATTATAATATTCAGGAGATTATTGAATATCATGTCACCTCAGCAACCAAGCAATGAGATTATAGTTAAAACAATTCTCGATGAAGCAAATTTGACATTTTGTGAAACCGCTGATCGTAAGGATGCAGCCAACGAACGTAGTGTAGAGGGTTCCGGCTGGGACGAAGGAAAAATGGACGGTGAGTTTGATTTAGAAGACTATAAACGCATATTGGAATTGCAAATGGAGGCTGCCTGCATTTGCGATGATCACCCAGAGCTAGAACAGGAAACCGCCGATATTTTTCAAAGTGTCACAGACGAAAATGCTGATGACGTATTGAAGCAAGTCCAGAAACAACCAGGGATTCTTGACTTGGGTCGCATTGCAGTAACTATTTTTTTACTTCGTTTTCCATCAGTCCAGTCTTTCGTCAACAAGGGGCATCCGTTGGTTCTCGCAACCGACGAATATATGCTGGAAAACTCTAACGCTCAAAATTGGCATGATTATAAATTCATCGCCGAAGAGTTCGGATGGAAATAATCATCTGTCTGCTCGCAAACCATAAATAGGCCCGTTAATTAAGTCATGGACTTTCGGTATCGCCTAGCAAAAAAAACGTTCAAAAATAAAAAAATCCCTCAAAAACGTGTGACTGGCATGGATGTCATTAGCCAAGATCAGCGAGGCGATGACTCTTCACCTGAAGCAAGCCCACTGAGTCTTGACAGACAAACCATTACACCAAAACCGCAGCTGCCAGAAGAAGAAAAACAATTGTCGCGACGCGACCTTTTTTCTTTTGGCAATTTTATGAAGTCTGCTGCCGAACTAGATGTAAAACCAATCGAGGAAACCGAAGAAGAGGATGAAGGAAAAGAAGAAGATGAAAATTCTTTAAAATTAGATGATACTTCTGAGGAGTCAGTTGTTGATCTCGAATATGATCATCCCCCATCCAAAAAAAAAGGTTTTTTCAAACGTCTTATCTCTCGCTTTCGCCCCGACTCTATAACAGACGAGCAAGAACAGCACTCGATGAATCCAGCAGAAAACAATTTAACGATTCCTGAAGAAACCCCTAGTTCGCAAATCAGAGAAAAACCAGATCAAACGTTGGAAGAGATTACCGAGATTGCCGAAGATGATGATGTTGATCCCGAATACGACCGTCGCGGACTAATCAAGCAAGGCGTACATTTTTTTGCTAAGCCCGCAGTAGAAACGGTTCAAAATAAAATCGAAAAAATCAATGAAACTGTAGATAAGTTCACCAAAAGAGTTCCCCTTCTCCGCCCACCCGGAGCAGTCACTGAACGACAATTTCTCCAAGACTGTACCCGATGTGACAAATGCATCCATGCCTGCCCTAAAGATGCAATAGTAAAGGCACCTAAAAAGTTTGGCTTTCTTGTTATGGGAACACCATATATTGATCCAATTAAAAACCCTTGTGTTATGTGCGATGACCTTCCGTGCATCTCTGCCTGTCCCGACAACGCCTTGTTGCCCGTCAGCAGTCCCAGCGAAGTGAATATGGGGTATGCCATCCTCGACAAAAAAAAATGCCAGGCTTATGGTGACACCTTTTGCCAGCAGTGCATCATCGACTGCCCCATTCCTGGAGCAATCACACAGAACAAGGACCAACAACCAGAATTTCACAAAAAAATATGCACTGGTTGCGGTGTCTGTGTAAGGTCATGCAGCACAGTCAATATTCCGGTTGCCATTAAGGTCAAACCCCTTATGGTGATTGAGCAACAAATACGGAAAAAACAAATGGAAGACGAACAAAAACGTTTTGAAACAGAGAAAAAAATACTAGAACAAAAAGCCCTAGAAGAAGAACTCCAAGCTCAGAAACAAGAAATAATTAGCGAAGAATAATTCTGCGAATTTAGGTTCCAAGACTTAGATCAAATTATTTTTTTAATTACGCCTTTTTTAGTTATCCCTTCAAGGAACCACTAAAAAATATAACTATTTGTTTTTATTCCATCCAGTGTTATCCCTTGCAAATCTTCTATATTTTCAGTATGTTATTTGGTCTTTTGACATATTCCAACCTTCATCTAATACGGACACAGGATGCAACAACGTACCCACACATGTGGAGAGCTAACACAAAAAAACATTGATGAAGTAGTTTTACTTTGCGGTTGGGTTCATACCCGAAGAGATCACGGGGGGCTTATCTTTATTGACTTGTGGGATAAATATGGTCTCACACAAGTTGTACTCAATCCTCAGATTGACCAGTTAGCGCACCAAGAAGCGCATTCATTACGAGGAAATTTTGTAATTGCCGTCCGC
>JBGTUV010000054.1:0-6988 GCA_041938985.1 Candidatus Nitromaritima sp.
AACCAATATGTATTTGATATTAAACCCAATCCTCAAAACAATCTTGATCACCATGCCTAGCATAATAAGATACAGCTGAATCTTGATAAACATGCGTAAAAAGCCGACACTTTTTATGGCTTTTCGTTCCATAAAAAAATAAGCCGCAGTCCCAAGTGCAAAATAACCGCTGACAATTGCTCCACCAACCAACATAGCCATGTTATAAGTACGCACACCGAGCGCGTAAGGCAAGTCCACGTTGACCAGGGCAATCACCCTGTGTGGGTCCCAGTACTGCCAAGGCATAAAAAGGTTCCACCCGGGCCCTCGCAAGAAAACACCCATGATGATAAGCGAAATCCACAGGACTAAGAACCCGAAGCTATAAACCCAAATCGCTACTTTTCTTTCATGATAGGTATAATATCCGTTACCTTTAGGATTTATATCAAGATACGGAATCAGCATGAGTCCCACAATTATAAGAACGGGGGCAATAACCCCGGCAAACCAAGGGTCAAAATAAACGAGGATATCCTGTAATCCAAGAAAATACCACGGAGCTTTAGAAGGGTTTGGAGTTTTAGTAGGATTTGCGGCTTCTTCGAGCGGAGCATCAATAACAATCGACCAAACCGTAAGGGCAATTGCGACGAAAAGCGCGCAAAGAAACTCAAGTCTTACCAAATAGGGCCAGACATGGACTTTTTCTTCTAATCCCTCTACTTTAACTTTTGGGTCTTCTGCCGCCATACAAAATTTCTCTAATAAATTAAAAATTAACAGATAATCAATTAAACAAAACCCTACAGAGGACCTGAGATACCTCCATCCTTCCTAATTCTCCAAAAATGCACAATCATCAAAGCACCAGCGACCAAAGGAATAAAAATGCAATGCAAGACGTAAAACCGAAGCAACGCAGGGGGGCCGACCAGACTTCCCCCGATCAGTAATGATCTAGCATCGTATCTGGGACTCACACCAAAAACAAATTCCTGAAAAGGTCCTTCATGACCAAGAAATGGTGTCGCGCGAGCCATATTTGTTCCAACAGTAACCGCCCACATGGCCAACTGATCCCAAGGCAAAAGATATCCAGTAAAACTGAGTAATAAGGTAAAAGTAACTAAAAATACACCAATTACCCAGTTGAATTCACGTGGCGGTTTATAAGAACCCGTTAAAAAAACTCTGAACATGTGAAGCCATACAGTAATAACCATGGCATGTGCAGCCCATCGGTGCATATTCCGCATCAGCATCCCAAAAGGAACATCATATTGGAGATATTTCATATCAAAATATGCATACTCCCCCACAGGACGGTAATAAAACATCAAAATGACGCCTGTTACAACAGTGGATAGAAATAAAAGGAATGTAATCCCACCCATACACCACGTAAACTTAATTCGCAGAGCATGTCGATGAATTTTTACTGGATGAAGGTGAAGCCAGACATTACTTGCTATTTGCAATACCCGATTTCTTGGAGTATCGGCGTATCCGTGCCGAAACGATGACTTCCAAATCTGCGAATCTAAAATGTCCTTTTGTATTTCTTCGAATAATTCTCCGCTTTTGATCTTCTCAACGAAGGTCGCAAGACTAGGAATTTCTGGTTTTTTTGTTGCCAAGATATAAACCCTCCAGATCAAAAAAGAAGAACAATAGAAACAGGGAAATGGAATCGCAAAAACTCAATCAAATAATTAATTTTGAGCCTGGTTTACCCCACTCGCCCTTCTCATAAAGAAATTTTTTACTTTTATCAATAATAATAAGCCCATCGGGGCCAAGCGATATTTTAAGATGTTCTAGCGGTCTAGGAGCTGGCCCCTCAAAGTTTATTCCCTCCTTAGTAAACCCGCTACCATGGCAGGGGCATTTATACTTAGCATCTGTTTTAAACCAACGTGGTGTGCATCCCAAGTGAGTACAGAGCGCATATATAACAAAAATACCCTCCAGATCACGTACAATCCAGACTCTCTGGTCCTTAACATACTTCGTGCTAACGCCCCCTACTGTGTAATCACTAGGGCGACCCGCCTTAAAAATTGGAGAAGGTTCGAAGAGAACGCGGGGAAAAAGAAGACGCGTGAAAAACAAAGTTGAAAAACCCAGTGTCGCCGCAAATCCAGCCCACCCGGCAAGAGAAAAGAAATCTCTGCGTGACCAAATAGTATCCTTGGGCTCTTCTTTTTTTGCTGATTTTTTGCTCGCAGCTCCTACAGGCTTATCAGTTGAATCGATAGTCGCCTCACCCATAAAAATCTCCAGTAATTCAAACTTATATCAACCAAAAATCACTAAATATCATGGAATCATACAAAGACTTCAGACTTGAAGAAAATTGGTTTTTATCACAAAAGGAAAAACCAGTCAAGATAAGTTATTCAGGCTATTTACATGGTTTGGTGTTGTTTTTTTATGGCTTTACTGCATAAGCGTGCAGCTTCTCTAATTCCTTCAATTTCCTCTGACTTACCATTAGCCAAAGATAATAAAGCACCGACTTTCATCCCTTTTTTAATAGCCAGTACTATTAAAGAAATCAATTGTGAAGCGTTGGGGGAAACGAATTGACCTCCGATGACGACACCACTTCTGGCATCAGCAACTATTTTAAAAAATCCCTCTTTTATCTCACCTAAAAACGAAAAATCCAAATATTCAGACTTAGCACATCCCTCAACACCTCGAAACCCTTTGTAATGTGCTTGTTCAGCGAAACATCCTACAGAAGCTATTTCTGGTTTTGTGAAAAAGACAAATGGAATCCAGTCATAATTGATAGATTTGTTTTTCCCCATTGCATTATCCGCTGCAATTTTCCCCTCTTCTTCTGAAATGCCTGGTCTACTCCTTCGGCCAGTAATACTTCCCACAGCAAAAATATCTGGCACGCTGGTTTCAAGCTTATCATTCACAAGAATTTCTTTATTATCACCTACCCTAACCTCCAATGTATCGCATTCTAAATTTTCTGAATTTCCTTGACGGTCCAAATTTAAAATAATTTTTTCTGTTTGAAACTTAATACCTTCAGCTAAGGTTATATCTAACAGCTCATTATTTTTAAAATAAGAGGAAATTTTCTTACCAAGCAAGAGTTTTACTTTTAAAGATTTAAGAGATCGTTCTAAATTATTTATAATTTCAGGATCCTGATCCGGAAACAGTCGAGAGTGATCCGAACTTAAGAATACTTTACTACCAAGCATCTGGTAAAAACTCGAAAGCTCACAGCCATGGCCCCCAGCTCCCATAATAAAAACTCGATCAGGAATCGAGTGATTTTTGAAAACATCATCCGTTGGGACAATGATATCTCCTTCAAATGGAAGAGTAGGCAACGAAACAGGACTGGATCCTGTTGCTATAATAATTTTTTTTGTAGCTATATCAAAAGCCTTGTCATTTGATCTCACTTGTACAAGGTCTGAAGAGAGCGGCAATCCGCTACCTATTTTAATCGTCACCCCTGCCTCAGTAAGTCTTTGCTCCCAGAGTTTAGATAGTAACTGCATGGAACCTGTTATTTTGTGAAATAATTTTTCAGAGTCAATGCGACCATTAACATTGAAATTTGATTCATTATTTCTTAATAAGCCAAGGCCAAATTTAAGTGGATACAGGCCTTTATGGATACACGAGCCACCAATCTTTTCTTGCTCAATAATGCAAACTTGCGCGCCCTGGTCAGACGCACGTAAGGCAGCAGAAACTCCTGCAGATCCTGCTCCTAGAACTATGACATCAAATGTTTCCACGAAAGTTTAGGCCCTCAGAAAAAATTATTTTTCAATGTAAAGCATCACAAAACACTAAATGAAGCAACTCCAACTAACAGAATTAACCCCAATGAGGCTAGTATGGCATGAAAAGTAATATTAATTCTGCGAGTTATCGGAATGACAAGTAGAAAATACACCAGCACTGCATATTCAAACCATTCATTTTTAGTAGGAGAGTGAGAAACCCACAAAAACATTACATAGCTAAGAACAATAAAATAAAAAGTCAAGCGGTGGGCTTTAAAACCTTTTTTTCGTTTATCCTCCGGAAGTATGCTAACCCCGATAAGAATATTAACGATCGTGCCAAGAATAACAAAAAAAATAATGATGAAACTTGGGTCTAGGAATAGCCCCTTCAAGGTAGTCGCTTGCATATGTCAGGTTAATTTTTTAAATCAAAATAAATGTTGGTGCCGATGGGGAGATTCGAACTCCCACGGATCGCTCCATACGCCCCTCAAGCGCACGTGTCTACCAGTTCCACCACATCGGCACGTTGTTATTTTGATTTTTCATCCCCGGTTTCAGGAATTGTCTCGGGAGAGCTTATAGGGGCAGGGTTTTCTAAATCCGGCATTACAGATCGGGATTTTTCTTTGGTGGACATTATCCCCAAAGTAAGGGAGGTTATCATAAATAACGTTGCAATAGCCGTGGTCATTTTGGTTAAAAAATTTCCCGCACCGGAACTACCGAACATAGTCTGACTACTACCAGCTCCAAGGCCGGAACCCATTGCCGCTCCCTTTCCGGTTTGCAAAAGAATTACAAGAATAAGAAAAAGAGTGCAAATCACGTGCACAATAATAATTGCGGTATGCATAGAAATTAATCCCCAGTTTTAAACGATGATTTGATTATATCATAAAAAGATTTTGATCTAAGACTTGCTCCTCCAACCAAAAGACCATCAACATCAGCTTGAGCCATTAGTGCCGAACTACTCTGAGAATCGACACTACCACCATATAAAATACGTGTAGCCCTTGCCAGATTTTTTCCAAATGACTTTTCACACAAACTGCGAATAAAGCCATGAACATCCTGTACTTGATTCGGATTAGCCGTATGCCCAGTGCCTATGGCCCAAACAGGTTCATAAGCTATCGATAAACTATTTAATTGATCTTCTTTTAACCCTACTAGACCATCAAACAACTGTCTTTCTATCACATCATTAGTTTTATCTTCATTACGTTCGTTAACAGACTCGCCAATACAAAAAATAACATTCAGCGCGTTTTCGCAAGCAAGAAATATCTTTTTGTTGATTAACCCATCCGATTCATTGTGATATTGTCGCCTTTCTGAATGGCCTAATATGACATAATCACAACCCGCATCTTTAAGCATAATAGCTGAAATTTCTCCGGTTTGCGCGCCTTCTGCTTCTGAAGCAATATTTTGACCGGCTAGCTGAATCTTGCTCCCCTCTATAGACTTACGAACTACGGAAAGAGATGTGAACGGTGGTGCGACAACAATATCAAAAGTCCCTGCACAATCGGAGGTGTTTAGTAGCTCTTCAATCCAATTCCTGGAAGATGAAATAAGCATATTCATCTTCCAGTTACCAACAACGATAGGGCGCCTCATAACTTCTATAATCCCTTATTTACAATCAATTTCAATAAATCGCAAACTCGTGATGAATAACCCCACTCGTTGTCATACCACGCTAAAACTTTTACTAACCTCTTATCTATGACCTTTGTAGATAACCCATCAACAATAGATGAGTATTCATTCCCCTGATAATCTACTGAGACCAGAGGAATTTCCTCATAATCTAAAATACCCTTTAAGTCCGCCTTTGAAGCAAGTTTAAACAAATCATTAACTTCAGATGCTGTCGTGTCCTTGCCAACATCAGCGACAAAGTCGACAATAGAAACATTTGGCGTTGGTACTCTAATAGCCATACCATCCAGCTTGCCCTTTAATTCGGGTATAACCAAGGAGACAGCTTTCGCTGCCCCAGTAGTTGTAGGAATCATGGATACGGAAGCTGCTCGCGCTCGACGTAAATCCTTATGCGGTAAGTCTAGAATTTGCTGATCATTGGTAAATGAATGAATCGTTGTCATTACGCCTCTTTCAATGCATAGGTTGTTATGCAGGACCTTTACTATTGGCGCGAGACAATTGGTTGTGCAAGAAGCATTGGAAATAATATGATCAGATTCAGCATTGTATCGATCGTCATTAACACCGAGGACTAAAGTTACATCAGGATCAGTCGCTGGAGCAGAGATTAAAACTTTTTTTGCACCTGCTTTTACATGTTTTTCTGCGGCAGAACGTTTGGTAAATAATCCAGTGGACTCTACAACTATATCTACACCCAACTCCTTCCAAGGCAAAGCTTCAGGGTCTCGATCTGCTAAAATACGGATAGATTTTCCGTTAACACTAAATCCCTGCTCAGTGATTTCTACTTTGGCAGAATTTATTCCCTGAACTGAATCATATTTAAATAAATGGGCTAGAGTTTTAGGGTCTGTTAAATCATTTATCGCTACAACGTCAAGTAAAGAAGAACAAGCACTATCATTAATGACACACTTGAGAACGTTCCTTCCAATTCTACCAAATCCATTTATAGCCACTTTCACAGGCATGAATAAATTTCCTCCAAAAAGGATCTACAAAACACAGCCAAAAATCCGAAAATCTTAAAAAAATGAAATTTTAAAATAGGGCATGAAAGGGGACTCGAGGCTCTGCGCTTTAATCGTTCAACAGAGTGGGAAGCTATTGAATTAGATAGATATAAGCGTAGAAACAGAAATTGCATCCCTTCCTGTCTCAAAAATTTGATTATGCAAAACTTAGAATCTCAAGTCAATAACAACCTTTAAATGTATAAAACATTAAAGAAACACGTAGGGATGCTAGGATGCTTATTCCGTACTAATCATCAATAGTGCTTAGAGAAGAAAATAATATTCTGTCAATATCATCACCTAGCACTATGGAACCTTCAACTTTATTTATCAACTGAGCATACTCAAGGGTTAATGCTTCTTCTTCCTTAACCGAAATTTCCAAGTCTGACTCCAGTTGTTCGCGCTCTTCCTCCAAATCGCGCCTATTTTCGTCCAAGATAATTTTCTTTTCAAGCGCCTGTTCCTTTTTCTCAAGAATTTCGGATCTTGCATTGTGCATTTCTGTTTGAAGTAAACTGATTGATTGCAAAT
>JBGTUV010000055.1:0-6983 GCA_041938985.1 Candidatus Nitromaritima sp.
TTTTTAATAACAGCGATCAGATTAGATCCAAGTCAGTAATTTGAACTGGTGAAACATCTTTCGAAAAATTCTTTTCTAGTAGATAAAGAAAATCATTGGAAAAGTCATCCATATCGCTGGTGAATGCTCGAATCTTATCACTAAGGTAGTTATAAAAAATTACTGCCGGTATCGCCGCAAGTAATCCCCCCGCTGTGGCGATCAATGCTTCAGCAATTCCAGGAGCGACTCCACCGATACTAGCTGATCCTTGAAATCCAATTGCGCTGAATGAAGTCATGATACCCCACACCGTACCGAACAGCCCTATGAATGGTGTCGTGCTCCCCGTAGTAGCCAAAAAATCCAAGCGGCGCGAAAGCCGACTGATTTCAGCATTGATCGCTTTATTAACCGCCAAACTTACCCCTTTGATATCTCTTGCTGAAACGAATTTCTCGTCCTCCGAAAAAGAACTCTTGGTTTTTTTTGATTGAGCCATCTCCTGAAACACATACAATTCTCGGTAGCCAACCAGGAAAATACGGGCAACCGTACTGTATTTGAGTTCGCGAGCGTAGTCATGGATATTAAAAAAATTACTAGCTTTGGAAAAATAGGCGAGAAATCGGCGATCCTCATTCTTTGCGTTTTTAAAAAAGAAATATTTTTGCAAAATGATTGCCCACGACACAACAGAGAACAAGAGTAGCAGCAACAAAACACCCTTGGCCATAACGCTAGAATTCAGCATCAGGTTGGCTACGCTCAAAGTATTTTCAGATACGATTTCCTGCACGGCAAACCCAAATCAGGTTGATTAAAGCACTTCTGACCCTATAAATTGTTTATTTTCAACTAATTATCTTCCTGCCAATATAATAAAACTACCCATTATTGTCAAATCAGCTTGCGAATCGCAAAAATCCCTCCCTCGAGATTATGATTAAAACTCAAAGCAAAAGGTGCGTGACAAAGGCCGCTTAGTATATTTTAAGGAAAGGTACTAGAGAAAACCCCGAGCAAAAGATCAACTCAGAACTATTTTTTTACTCGTTCAAGGTAATTCCCGGAGGTGGTAGATACCTTAATTTTTTCTCCAGTTTCTATAAAGTTGGGAACCGTGACAACAAGCCCCGTTTCAAGGGTGGCTGGTTTACCACTTCCGGATGCGGTTGCTCCCTTGAGCGGAGGGTCGGTTTCTGTCACCTCTAACTCCACTGCTTCAGGAAGGGAAACACCTAAAGGTTTTTCTTTATAAAATTCTATTTTAACCAGAGTATTTGGAAGAAGAAACTTGATACTTTCTTTCAACAACTCCTCGTCCAGAAATATTTGCTCATAGGTTTCGCAATTCATAAAACAATGCCCCGAAGGATCATTGTATAAGTATTCCATTTTTACTTGTTCCAGCGACAAACGCTCAACCTGCTCATCAGCGCGAAACTTCACCTCGGTCTGCAAGCCATCCACAAGATTTCTTAGTTTAACCTGACAAAAGGCCCGTCCCTTTCCAGGCGACCTGTGTTCAGAGGTCATGACCCGATAAATTTTATCGTTGTGTTTGATTACGTAACCAGGGCGTACCCCGTTTCCATTGACATAAGCTACCATGCTATGCTCCGAGTACTTTAACAACTGGATGAAATTAGAAACCCACTAAATATTTTTTTAAGTGATTATAACTACCGCTTGAGTAGAAGCAAGTCAAATAAAGTTCTACACCAACAACTCGATCCAAAGCCATATCCAATGAAATGTCCACTTTGCAATTACCATCTCACCATTCTTATTCTGAAAGGTGATGCCAGGGAATACTGGTCTTGTGAAAAGTGTTGTCTCATTTTCGTTCCTCCCGAATTTTTTATTTCAAAAAAAGAAGAGATCGAGCGTTACCTGGAACATGACAACACTCTGGATAACGAAGGATACGTGAGGATGTTTCAAGAAAAAATTAACACGATTAACAAAGTATGCTCTGGCATAAATACTGTTCTCGATTACGGATGCGGTTACGAACCTGTTCTCAAAACACTACTGGAGCGAGAAGGGTATAAAACGCGTGGCTACGACTTAAATTTTTTCCCGAATAAAGAACTGAAAAAAAAATATGACTTGATTATCTCGACAGAAACCTTCGAGCATATAAAAAATCCAGGAGAAGAACTAGCGTGCCTGATATCAAAAATATCAAGCAAAGGATACTTAGCTATAATGACCCGTTTTTATCCTTCAAGAGATAGCAACTTATGTCTTGAGTCTTTCAGTGAGTGGTATTATAAACGTGACCCCACTCATATTGCGTTCTATAGTCAAAAAACGTTTTCATGGGTAGCCAACGAATTTAAAATGAAAATCTGCTATAACAATAATTTTGATTTCATTATCTTTCAAAGAAAGTAGTAAGGAAAACTATGGCAGGAGAATACGTATTCACCATCAGCGGCCTTTCAAAGACCTACGGTGCCAAAACCGTTTTGGAAAATATCAACCTGTCTTTTTATCACGGAGCCAAGATTGGTATCGTCGGTGAAAATGGATCTGGGAAGTCGACCCTACTAAAAATCATGGCAGGCGAAGATGCAGAGTTCGACGGGAAAGCGGACCCCCTTAAGGGTACTCGAATTGGATTTATTTCCCAAGAACCGCATCTGGATATGAATAAAACCGTTCGGGAAAATGTGGAAGACGCTTTCTCTGAGATTAAAAAACTCCTCAATGAGTTCAACGAAGTGAGCGCGAAAATGGGTGAACCTTTACCGGACGACGAAATGGAAAAAGCTCTCGAAAAAATGGGGCGGTTACAAGATCAAATCGATGCAGTGGATGGGTGGGAACTAGACCGCCAGATCAATGTCGCCATGGATGCGCTGGTACTTCCTCCGGACGACCAACAATCCTCAACTTTATCCGGCGGGGAAGCTCGACGCGTCGCGTTGTGCCGCGCCCTTCTACAGAAACCAGATATTCTTCTTCTTGACGAACCAACAAATCATCTCGATGCTGAAACAGTGCAATGGATGGAAGAAACTCTTGCTAATTACCCTGGTAACGTCATCGTTTCCACCCACGATCGTTATTTTCTGGACAATATCACAAAATGGATCCTCGAGTTAGAAAATGGCCGAGGCATTCCTTTTGAGGGTAACTATACTTCATGGCTAGAACAAAAAGCCGGACTGCTCAAGCAAAGAGATAAAACTGCTTCCAGTTTACAGAGAAAAGTCGACCAAGAACTGGAATGGCTTCGAGCAAGTCCTAGCGCACGGCGAAAAAAAAATAAAAGCCGAATAAGTGATTATGAAAAACTCGTAGCCCAAAAAGTGGAGGTTGATGAAAATACCCTCGATATACAAATCGACTCTGGACCTCAGTTAGGGGAAAAGGTAATTGAAGCAACGGGCTTGACCAAAGGCTACAATGACAATCCTCTCATTAAAGACTTAACGTTTTCTATCCCCCGTGGTGCAGTTGTCGGACTCATCGGCCCTAATGGAACGGGAAAAACAACTCTTTTCCGAATGGTTATAGGCGAAGAATCTCCGGACGCAGGAAAAATAGAGATTGGTTCTTCGGTAAAGTTATCATACGTTGACCAACACCGGCATGACCTTGACGGCGATAAAACTATTTTCGAGGAAATCACAGGCGGTACCGACCAGATAGAAGTTGGTGGCCATTCCATCAATTCGCGATCTTATGTGGGAAAATTCAACTTCAAGGGAAGTGATCAACAAAAAAAGGTGGGTAATTTGTCAGGAGGTGAACGTAACCGCGTTCACTTAGCGAAACTACTACGACGGGGTGGCAACGTCCTACTTCTTGACGAACCTACAAATGATCTCGACGTTACCACTTTACGTAACCTAGAAAGCGCCATTCTGAATTTTGCTGGTTGTGTTCTAGTAATAAGTCATGATCGATTTTTTCTAAATCGTATCTGCACTCACCTACTCGTATTCGAAGGCGAAAGCAAGGTACGCTGGTTCGAAGGAAACTTTGAGGAATACCAAGAAAAACGTCGCGAGGAATTGGGTGGGCGGGAAGAGAACAGACGCTCCAAATATAAAAAGCTAACCATCCGTTGATGCAAGTTACTTGTGAAGAGTAACGTCAACCTGCAAAACGCTTCAAGTAATGAATGATCTGCCAAATATCCTTATCGCTCAGGGTAAATTTATGAGCCGGCATGGCAGTTCCTTTGGACCCATTTTTAATAACCCAAAACAACTGGCCATCTGACAGAGATTTCATTGTATCTTCACAGGTAAAATTTCTCGGTGCAGGTTCCAACCCCCGTGCCAAACGTCCATTCCCATTGCCTCTAATACCGTGACACATTTTACAGGCCGTAGGTTTTGCTTCCATTTGATAAAGCGATTTTCCTCGCTCAATATTTTTTGTAGTAGCAAACAAAGGGTTTTGTTTGAGGGTGTACCTTGATGGCGCTTTTTCAGTTTTGCGCGGCTGAGGGCAAATGCCCGAAACGACAATCAGATTAGCAGGATACTCATTTTTTGGAGACAGATGACGAGTCAAATAACCCAATTGTTGATCTGCCGAAACCCTTGCCACAGGAAATATAAAAACCGAGACCACAAATATCGAGAGAAGAAACTTCACAGTTTATCCCCTTCAAATTCGATTACTTTTCTAAAAACTGTATCAAGAAAAGCGGGCTCAAAAATTAGCAAATCATTCTTAATGGGAGGTGAGCATCGACTGAATTGATATAACACCAAAAAACTACCTTAGGCCTTAGATATTCCAAACCATTGGCTAACTCTGCTCCTCACGTCTAGTTAGCCAGGGTCCGAAGATATAGAATGATTTGCCAGACCTGCTCATCACTCAAACTTTTGTAAGCAACCATTCCTGTACCGGGCGATCCGTTTTTTACAACCCAGAACATCTGACCGTCTGATATATTTTTCATTGTTTCGGAGCAAGAAAAATTTCTTGGTGGAGGATTAAGGCCAGGGGCCATCATACCCATTCCATTTCCAGTTGATCCATGACAAATCTTGCAAGCAGTCGGTTGCGCATCGGTATGGAAAAGCGACTCTCCCGCAAACAAGTTAATCGAGTCAGGCTTTAGCGGGTTTTTTAATCGCAAGAATTCATCAGGAGCTGATACCGTGAAGCGTACCTGCGGACAACTACCTTTGCCCATATGTCCCATCCCATGATGCATGTCATGTTGCCGGTATTGCCTTAAACCATGCCTCACGCTTGGGCCAGAAAAAGCCTCCCCTACCAAAACCAACGAAAAAATAAACAAAATGAAAAGTGCTAAAGACTTGGGGAAAACCATAATGTTTTATTTTGGTCTTAAGGAAAACCACCACTCTCTCGACAAAGGTTTGCAATTTAATCGCTAAATGCTCTTTCTTAAATTTTTTATTGTGGAAACTCCGTAGGGACTTTCACATGCTGCCAACCTTCACCCTCTAAACTACGGAGCATTGCAACCAAATCTTTTATCTCTGGTCTAGAAAGATTAAGCGGGATAACCTGATTATCTAAGAAGGGGTTTTTAACGCCCCCCTTATTGTAATGGGCAATAACATCTTCAAGTGTTGCAAACCTACCATCATGCATATATGGAGCGGTCTTGGAAATTTCTCGAAGTGTTGGGGTCTTGAACGCTCCTAAATCTTTAACGTCCTTGGTGACATTATACCTACCCAAATCCAACGCATTTCCATCCCAACCAACTCCTATGTTGTGAAATTTTTCATCAGAAAAGTTGGTCCCCATATGGCAAAGATTACAACGCGCCTTATCAAAAAATAAAATTTTCCCCCGCTTAGCAGATTCTGAAATAGCCTTTTGGTCTCCATCATAGTCAAATCGGTCAAAAGGGCTATTGCCAGAAATCAGTGTTCTCTGAAACGAAGCGATGGCTTTCCCGACATGTTCTTTTTTTATATTGTCAGTTCCAAACACGTTCTTAAACATCTTTTTATATCCGTCAAACATGCTGATCTTGGCAACTAATTCATCATGGTTAGAAAAACCGTGTTCAATTGGGTTTGCAAATGGGCCGATAGACTGATCTTCCAGCATCGGAGCCCGACCATCCCAAAACTGTGCCTCGCTAAAACCTCTGTTGATCGCAGTTGGTGCGCTCCTACCACCCTGCAAGTGATGGATACCCGAAGAGACCGATTGCCCATCCGTAAATGCTAGTTCTGGGATATGGCAACTCGCACATGCGATTGTATTATTAGCTGAAAGACGCTTGTCGAAGAAAAGCAGGCGACCCAGTTCAATTTTTTCTCTAGTCATCGGATTATCTTGTGGAACTTTAAAAGCTTCCTCATCCAACCCTAACGGAATTTTTAGTTTATAGGACTTCTGAGAAGCAGCGTTGGTATTCATAGGGGAAGTAATCAACGCAGAAAAAACAGCTCCCAAAAACATAAATATCGTCAACCATTTTATTTTAAGTATTGTACCTGCCATTTCACTCACTCCTTAAAAAAGATAATTCAAGACAATCTATGGTTTAAGATGTAACGCTAATCTAAAAGTCCCATCATAAATTACAAAGTTATCATGACCAAATCTCGTTAGACTCCGGCAAAGGTTCTGATAAAAAGAATCACCTTCCAACCTTCTTCCTCGCTGATTACCTTTCCAACTCTAATCGGCATGCTGGTACCCGGGCTCCCATTTTTTAACACCCACATCATTTCTCCATCAGTTCTAACATCCTGCCATTTGGGATCAGTAAAGTTGCGAGGAGGGTGACCCTGAACTTCTAGTCCTTTTCCGTTTACACCATGGCATTTCACACACAAACCTTTCCCAAAGTAAACTTTACTGCCCTCTTTAATATTTTTTCTCGTTGGAGAAAACGGGTTATCCATATCCTGAAGAATTTCAAGAAGCGCCTCCGGAGCTCTAGGATAATAAATATCCTTGTGAAATGCTTTTATTGAAGCTGAAGGAAAAGTTAGCAATATCAGAATCCCAAAAAATAATACGACCCTATATCT
>JBGTUV010000056.1:0-6900 GCA_041938985.1 Candidatus Nitromaritima sp.
GAACTACGGAACTTTATTAATATCGAAGGCCATCGAAGCAAACGATCCGAACGCCATTTTTTCAGAAGCCGATGAAAAAAAACGCATCGCGCTTTCAAATCAACGCAAGTTCAAACCTCCCCATTTACTATAAAGCAGTACTCCAGTTTCCAAGGGTGGATTACGCCGAATCGGGGACTTCAAATGGTTTCAATGTAAATAAGTCGATTAGAAATATTGATGGTTCACAGGATATTAAAGTCGGTGATCTGGTTAAAGTTACAATCGATATAGAAAAAGATAAGACAGGTCAAAGTCGACGCTATCGTTACATCGTTATAGATGACCCCCTTCCAGCAGGACTCGTTGCGATCAATAGCAGTATCAAGACAGAAGAGGTTGTCCCTGAGAATGACGAAGATTCTTACACGGAAGACGGTGCTCGTGTATTGGTTCCGAGTTTTCAGGAAATCAGGGATGACCGCGTCCTGATCTTCAGGGACTCAAACATCTGGGGTGGAAAATATCAGTACTCCTACTATGCAAGAGCTACCACAGAAGGTCAGTTTGTCCTCCCGTCAACCAAGGCGCAACTTATGTACTCGCCTCAGGTCATGGGTCTCACTCCAAAAAGCATCGTTAACATCAAAGCCTCTCAGATTCGATGAAGCTCCGACTCAAGGCAAAAATAGTTACTGCTCTTTTATTTGCAGTCGCAATTATCGCAGGTTTATATCTTGAAAAAATAAGCCGGATCGATATCAATAGGTTCTACCCCCCTGACAACCGGATCGTATCTGATCAATTTGAAAAACCCTTACGCTGGTTTCCCGATATCAACGGCGAAAGGCACATCTGGGTTTCCTTCGACAAAATAGCAGACACAACAATAAAGGCTTTTATTGCCGCGGAGGACCAGAGATTTTTTGACCACATTGGAATCGATCCTGTTGCGATGGTACGAGCTCTGAAAGAAAATATGGTTCAGGGGAAAATCGTATCTGGTGCATCGACCTTAACCCAACAGATGATCAGGATTGCCTATCCCAGAAATCGCACGTACTCAAAGAAATTTATTGAAGTGCTAAGAAGTTTCAGAGCCGAAGGGCATCTATCTAAAGAAGAGATTCTTGAGGTTTATCTCAACAGGGTGCCGATGGGTAACAACCTGACGGGGGTTGAAGCAGCATCCAGAATCTACTTTACAAAACCATCCAGCAGCTTGAGCTTGAATGAAACCGCTTTACTAGCAGCACTTCCAAAAGCACCAGGAACATTGAATCCGTATGGAAATAATAAAGAGAAACTTAAAGTCAGAAGGAATTGGGTTCTAAAGAGAATGCATGCACTTGGGTTTATCAGTCTCGAGGAAAAACTAAGAGCAGAGAAAAAACCTATTCTTGTTAGTGAAAAAGTATTTCCATTTGATGCGCCTCACTTCGTTGAGATGTTGGATCAAAATAAAGTGTCGGGGAATACGGCGACAACGATCAATTTAATTTTGCAGAAAAGAGTTGAGCAGATTCTGGATTCTCATCGTAAACGATTAAAGAAACAAAAAGCCATGCAGGGGTCTGTTGTTGTAATTGAAAACAAGACGTCAAACGTTCTAGCTCTGGTTGGGTCAATGGAACATTCCAAAACAGATCTTGGCTTTAACAATGGAGCAATTTCCAAACGGTCTGCAGGATCGACCTTGAAACCTTTTCTTTATGCGAAGGCTCTCGATGAAGGCCATAGTCCGTCAGACACCTTGGAAGACCTTAAGCGCAGTTATATTTCCCCGCAGGGGATTTACCGGCCTGTAAATTTCAATCGTGCTTCGTATGGTCCTGTATCCATGCGGGAAGCTCTGGGAAACTCGTTAAACCAGTCCGCGATATTTTTAATCAACCAGATTGGATACGAAAACTTTTTTAAAACCGTATCATTACTCGGTCTTAATAATTATAAAGAGCATGACGCCGATTATTATGGACTGGGTCTTGTTATAGGAAACCTTGAAGTAAAGCTCATCCAGCTTGCGGCAGCCTATGCAACATTGGCACGGGGTGGTGAGTTCATGTCTCCCCGTTTTATAAAAAGTGAACCCAAACCTTTTCCAAGCAGGATATTTTCCCCCGAGGCGAGCTATATCATCACCGACATTCTCTCCGACCCTTCTGCCCGTGTTCTTACTTTCGGTGATTTCTTCAACCAGAAATTACCTTTTAAAGTGGCTCTCAAGACGGGGACGAGTACTCATTATAGGGACAGTTGGATTGTAGGTTATACCCACGAATATACCATCGCAATCTGGATAGGTAATTTCGATGGCAGTTCCACGAATGGTTTGACAGGTGCTAAAGGAGGAGGACCTATTTTTATAGATATCCTTAATGAGTTATATCCCGATAGCTTTGCTGCCAGGTTTAAAAAGCCTGAGAGCGTGATAAGTAAAACGGTTTGTTCGTACTCGGGATCGGTGCCAAATCCAAGTTGTCCACAGACAAAGAAAGAATTGTTTATTAGTGGGTTCGAGCCACAAGAAAAATGTCAGTATCACTCAAATGATAAAAAATTTCACAGTTTGCCTTCGCAATATACAGATTGGGTTTATAAACGATTTAAAAATGGAGGAGAGGGAAAATATCGCTTAGCTGGATTTTCAAATAATTTAGAAAATATTTTCAATGGTAGCAACCCGTTAGATGACCCTTCTAAATCTGGCAAAGCAGGAATAAAAATAACAAGCCCCCTGACGGAAGAAGTGTATTTGCTTGATCCCGGTAAAACTTCCTATGAAATTCGGTTGTCAGCAATAGGCAACGCCCCAACGCAGCTAGTGTCCTGGTATGTTAATGGTTTAGAAACCGCAAGCACTAGTCTCCCGCACCATACGACTGTAGCTCTCATGAAAGGAACTCACGAAATCACAGCCATAGGACCAAATAATCAAGGGCACTCCATTTTAATCTCCATAGAATAGATCACATTGTTCGAGTCGGATAATTCTCGAACAGGTTTAAAGCAAATCCTACCCGCCCAAATCTCTTTATTAATAAAGCCTTTCCATCCCGTCATAAAATAATTACCCGAGTTACTTCATAAATTTCGATTTCTCGAACTATCTAATTAAAGAGTCAAGTTTAAAACAATAAATTCAATACGGGAGGAGACACATGAAGAAAATATCATTCATAACAAAATTGGCAATCGTGGGGTTGATGTGCACGGTGTTCCCATCGCATGCCAGCGCAGACCACAAAATGGGTAGCTTCTTTCAAGCAGTAGTCCTTTCGCAGGAACAAAGCCCCGATTTAAACGTTAGCGTTGGAAGGTATTCAATGAGAAAAGGCACGGTGAATGTTTCTTCTCCCATGACAAGAAAACCCATCGACAGAGTCAAAATATTTTCCATGATCACAAGCGGCGAAATATTTTTTCTTGGAGAAACAGACCGCGAGGGGAATCTCGATTTCGAGAATGGCTACAAGCATGTCATGCAGCCGCGGCCAAGGGGTGGTTACAGGAAAACAGAAAAGTATCACTCAACAGCGGATATCGATCTTGTGATCGCAATGATTGGAAACGAATCATCGGTCGTCTCATATAAAAACGCAAAAAACTTAAAACCAACTTATTAACTCTACCAAAGGTGAAAGCATGAAAAACAAACTCTACATGGCAGTTTTGCTTCTTAGCTTAAGCTTCCTTACTACAGGCGCAAGCGCACAAGAAGTCCAGGAAACGTATGACAGTTTTCAACAACAGGAAGAAAATATAATCAAGTACCAAAAACTGATCAAGGAAGATTGGCATAACACGAAAGCCCACAACGATCTTGGTGAGGTGTATTTAAAGTTGAGGCGATTGGAAGAAGCGGAAAAGCAATTCAAGGAAGCCCTTGAAACCGATCGCGTTTATTCATTGGGTCCTTTCCTGTTCGGAGATATCTATACCGATGCGGAACGATACAAGGATAAGATTTCAGATTTTGAAAAAGTAATTGAACAAAACAATGAATTTGCGCGTTCTCACAATAATCTTGGTGCGGTCCGACTTGTCGAGAAAAAACTGGAGTTGGCCCAAGAGGCATACAACGAGGCACTAAGAATCAATCCGGAATATGCTCAAGCTCACAATGGACTCGGAATGGTTCACGAACAGCTCGGTCAACTAGACAAGGCCATTGAGGAGTATGAACTTGCCTTATCCATCGATGAAAATAATGCTGTAACAAACTATAACCTTGGCCTTGCCTATAACGAGAAGAATGACCTGGATCAATCCATCTCTTATCTAAGTAAGGCAAGAGAGCTTTATAAAGAAGATAACAATGAAGGCCAGGAAAAATACCTTGCCGGTTTGATTGAAAATTTAACCCGGACACAGGTTAAACCATCCGAACAGATTCAATCCGCTTCAAACACACCCGGTGACTTGAAAAATACTCTTGAGCTTCGGCTTGCCCCTGCTCCGGAAGACTCGGATACGTCTGAAACGAACCAGGTTGAGAAAATTCAAGTAGCGAGCAAAGAACATGTTGATACCAAACCCGCTGATTCGATTTCAATCATGGATGAAACCATCACGGAAGAAGACCAGAAGGTGAAGGTACTTAAGGTCAGGACTGCCAACGGTGAATTTCTGACAAATGAAAGAAACGCATCGTTAGATGATTCGAAAGTAACAAAAAAGGTAGCGGTTAAGAAAGGGCCTCAAAATAAAAATGATGATCCGTTTCTCGGCGATTGGCTTTTTGAGTACCCGAAATAATTAATAACATTTTTCTGTGGAGGTTGGCTTCGTGAATTATTGGACAAAAATAACTTTTGTAGTGTTCGCATTGGTTGTTTCAATCATTGTCTGGGCTCAAATCAATAACTTAACGAAGCCAAGCTCTGCACCAATACCAGTAATCCAAAAACTATATTTTGAAGGAACGGTAGGTAGAAAACATGCACTGAGTCTCTCGATTGATCAAGTAGGAAGAAATATTACGGGAACCATAGTCAATACGCACAGGGAAATAAGAAAACTAAAAGGTTCCATCAGTGAGGACAAAACATTTATTTTTAGTGAATACCTTAAAAATCAAGTGACCGGAACATTTGAAGGAAAGATTCTTAGTAATGGGAACATGCGGGGGGTATGGTCCGCTCCCCCGGGCAAAAAACGGTATCCCTTTTATCTAAACAGAAAACAAAGAATCTAGTCTTCTTAAAAAAAGAAAATCGAACTGGGCTGATAGGTCAGCTTACCTGAGCATGGTTGGAATAGGGCCTGTCCACTTGAGTGCCAGGTGGTCTCCTCTGATTTTATCCGGGTTACCTTCCTTCCGGGATGAAATTTGGTTGGCCTGTCAGTTCACAAAATTTTTATCGAGGTTAATCATGAACAAAATAATTCTATCGGTTATAGGAACAGCAATTATGTTTGGTTGTTCGACAACGAATAAAGAAATATTAAGTCGATCGGAAACGTTGGAATCAAAACCTGTCCTAGAAGAAAAAATAGAAAAAAAAGAAACACCTTTGTGGGTATCAACGGGTAGTGGCGTCTCCTTGTCAGAGAACCATGAGTCAAAAGATGCGTTTTTCGGTGTGGGTAAGAAAAAATATATAGATTCTCCCGGCAAAGTTCAAATGGATGCTAATGATGCCGCACGAAATAGCTTGATCCGTGTTCTCGGTGATTTCAATAGCGGTTTGATTCGATATCACCAGGCAGTAAAAGACCCGCGGGAACCAGGGTGGATCGACAAAGAAAAACTTCAAACCGTAATCAATGATACGGCCGCCATTTTACTTCTTGATGCAAAGATAGTGGATCACTGGGATCAATCCGATTCAAACACAAGCTTTTCCCTGGCACGCCTTGATTTTAAAAAAGTTCAAACAGCACTTGCATCAAGCAATCATCTCAACGGGGATGAAAAAACTTCCATGAAATTCATCAGCAAGTGGGTTTTTAAAAATATGCAACTGGTGAGAGAACGAAAATTTCTGTTCAGCAAGATGAATCAAAAAATAGCTATGGAATAGGTGGTCTTACCTAATATCGGTTAGACAGAGAAGTTATTTCTAATCAAGTAAAGGAGATAAAACCAAGTGAAGTTAGTCCTAAAGAGCCTAGTCCTGATACAACTGTTTCTCCTAGGATTTCCTATGTTGATATTACTCCCCTTGTTCTCCCTTTAGAAACTTTTAAGGATTTTACATGCACGTAATAAAATTTTTACAAAAATACATGGTTGGTTTTGTTTTTATATCCGTGTTTATCGTTATGTCCGGTGTCGGGGTTACTTATTACCAGATAAAAGGCGAGTTGCCAAGAATCCCCAAAAACCTCCGTTATATAAACCAGCAACCACCAACTGAAATCTATTCGGGAGATGGGAAGGTATTAAAAATACTGGGCGATCGAAGTTACATGACACTTGACCTGATCTCTCCCTATTTTCAGAAAGCTATCATTGCTGTTGAAGATTCCACGTTTTATGAACATCACGGATTGGACCCAGTTGCAATTCTTCGAGCATTTTATAAAAACACGGTAAAAGGTAAAACCGCACAGGGAGGCAGCACGATTACCCAGCAATTGGCAAAGAACCTGTTTTTTAGTTTTGAAAAAAGTTACGAAAGAAAACTAAAAGAATTGTTGATGGCATTCCAGATTGAATCGACTTTCAGTAAAGCAGAAATACTCGAAGCCTACGCCAACCAGGTTTATTTTGGCAAAGGGGCATACGGAATAAATAGGGCAAGCCAAGTTTACTTTGGGAAAAATCCAAGTGAACTCAATCTTTTTCAAAGTGCGGTTCTTGCAGCGATACCAAAATCACCAAACAAAGTAAATCCTATCAATAATAAGGAAGCCTCTATCCACCGCGCAAGCTACGTTCTGCAAAGAATGGTGGAAGAAGGATACATTGATGAA
>JBGTUV010000057.1:0-6763 GCA_041938985.1 Candidatus Nitromaritima sp.
TGGCAGTGAAGGCTTCAAAAAAACCTGGATTGAGCTCAATTGCCTCTTGGTAAGCTCCTATTGCCAAATCATAGTCTCTGTTCTTCGAATAAGCATTGCCAAGCTCTATATAGGCTTCTGGATAAGTTGGGATGAGGCGTAAAGTTTCCTTGAATTCGTCAATCGCCTGTGGAAAGTTCTTATAAGCTGCGTATGTTTGGCCTAATGTGAAGTGTGCTGCGCCAAGATCAGGTTTTAGATTGATGGCATCAAGTAGAGGTTCGATCGCATCTCCAAACCGGTCCAGGTGATATAAAGACCACCCCAAACCGTACTGAGCTTCTGCGTAGTTTGCATCCAGATCAACAGCTTTTTGATAGGCGTCTAAGGCTTTATCATATTGACGCATTTCACCATAACTGCCGCCTAACCCCTGGTAGGCTGCAGAGTAGATAGGTTCCCACCGGATTGCTTCCTTATACTCAGCTATAGCGTTCTCATACAGACCCAACTTTTGATAGGCTCTTCCCAATTCCAAGTGGGCTAAGAAGTCTTTTGGGTTTTTTTCAATAGCTTTTTTATATGTATCAATTTGCGTGACACCTGCCTCTACCAAAGGCAACAGTCCGAGTGACCAGAAAAACACTATAAAAACCAAAAACTGTTTGAACCTCATCATATAAAACTCTCCCTAAAGCTAGCCAAATCGAGAAGTGACATCTTCAGGGTACGACTCCAATTTATGAATTGTGAGATCAGACCCCTTCATTTCCTCATCGGCTTCTAATCGAATTCCAAATAGGGAATCTAGTATTTTATATACGATAAATCCTGAGACGAGAGCTATAACAATGGCAGCAACCGTTCCAATTGTCTGACCTAGAATACTGACCCCGCCCATACCGCCTAAGGATTCTTGCCCAAAAATACCGCACGCAATTCCACCCCACGAACCACAAATCCCGTGAAGTGGCCATACGCCAAGGACATCATCTATTTTTAGCTTTTCTTGCTCCCAGGTAAAACCTTTGACAAGTATCGCACCAGCGAGTCCTCCGATGATGAGTGCACCTAACGGATGAACTTTATCTGATCCAGCGCAAATGGCTACTAATCCGGCCAAGGCTCCATTGTGAATAAAACCAGGGTCATTTTTGGAAACCCATAATGCAACGAGAACGCCCCCGATCATCGACATGAGTGAGTTAACAGCAACCAACCCTGAAATACCACTCATTGTGGCGGCCGACATTACGTTGAATCCGAACCAGCCCACACAAAGCATCCAGCTTCCAAGTGCCAGAAAAGGGACATTACTGATAGGGATGGGTCGACTTCTTCCCTGCGAGTCCCAGCGCCCTAATCTAGGGCCAAGAATATACACGCCGGCGAGAGCGATCCAACCTCCCATCGAGTGTACGACTACTGAACCTGCATAGTCATGGAAGGGTATCCCACCGGTTATTCCAGCAAGCCAGGAATCATCCTGTCCCAGAAAAGTAATTTGTCCCCATACCATGCCTTCAAAAAGGGGGTATACGATTGCCACGAAAATTGCGGCGGCCAAGGCTTGAGTCCAGAATTTTGCGCGCTCTGCAATTCCTCCAGAAATAATGGCTGGAACCGCGGCAGCGAAAGTCAGTAAAAAGAAAAAATGAACCAGTTCGTACCCCTGATTTTCGCCTATGAGAGTTTTGGCAGGTTGAAAAAAATACATTCCATAGGCAATGGCATAACCGATCAAAAAGTAGACTAGGGTAGAAACAGAAAAATCTACAAGGATTTTAACCAACGCGTTTACCTGGTTTTTCTTGCGAACAGTTCCTACTTCTAGAAATGCGAATCCACCATGCATGGCAAAAACCATAACTGCTCCTAGCATCATGAAAAGAACATCTCCACTACTTGTCAACGAAACAATGTCTTGCTCCATGGCCCCCCCTTATGAGCTGTAAATTAATGTTGCTCTTTGTGGTGGGGTGAAAATTTCCCAAAAACGATAAAAACCTCAGGCCATGTAGATACCAATACCTTATAGAGAAGGGGTATCTTTTGCCCTATCGCTATTTTCACCTTAATCACTAAAGAGAAAATTTGATAATTGAACACTTATGCACCAAAAAATTTATTGATATAGTCTTGTCCAATAAGATGGTCGAGAAAAAAATTCTCGGGTGGTTGCTAAATAGCATCTTCGCCCCTCTCACCCGTACGAATACGGACGGCCTCTTCAAGATTAGTGATAAAGATTTTCCCGTCACCGATTCGCCCAGTTTGTGCAGCCTTTGCTATGGCACTAACTACATCCTCTGCCAGAGAGTCGGCGAGGACAATTTCCATTTTAATCTTGGGGAGTAAATCAACGACATATTCAGCACCACGATAGAGTTCCGTATGGCCCTTTTGACGACCAAACCCTTTGACCTCGGTAACCGTGATTCCCTGCACCCCTAACTCGTTTAATTTGTCTTTAACCTCATCCAGTTTGAATGGTTTGATGATAGCTTCTATTTTCTTCATAATATATGGGTTCCTTTTCGAGCGAGAGTGAAAAAAATACTTAATACTTAAACCACATCAAGAATCATACCAAGCTGATATCTCCGGCGTGTATTATCAGATTCCCTTAGCTTATAAATACTTATAGGATGAAAAACAAATTTCTATTGAACTGAAAATATTTTAAAAAAGTCTTTTTGCATTAATTTCAGTCACCAAGTCAAACAGTTGCTTAATTTTTAAGCATTAAGTCAGATTAGGGGAAGGGGTTTGTCCTGCTAGAGGATGATTGCCACCGATGTGGATATTGTCGTCGGTGAACGGATGTTTCCGGAGTGGGAATTGTTCGTGGGGTCCCCTTATTTTCACAGTATATCAGATAAATTATTGGGGCAATCTCATTGAAAAACCCATATTGACAAAAAAGTCTGTTGCAGGATCATTTAGTGATTTCCCGGCAAAAATGTCTAGCTGTATATTATTTTTCACCGCCCAGGTAAAACCCCAGTCAAAACCATGAGAGTTGCTTCCACTGTCTATGGGGATGGAGCCAAAAAACTCTCCATAAAAACCAACCGATTCTGAAATACTGTAACCCCATATAGTGCCGTATTTAAAATCAGCATTGGCATTATTCCAAGTGACACCAATGCTATTATCATTACTAAATGATTCTGGTAAAAAATGTGTAAAAGAGGGTATGAAACTAAAAAAAGGATCTACCTGGTTGGATGAAAAAGAATCATCTCCTGTTGGGACTGAAATCCCAGCATTAAGAGTAGTTTTTGGACTAGACTCAGATGCTTTTAATAGCAGAACTTTTGTGCTTAACTCTGAATCGGAAGAGCCACTATTATCTTCTGACCCTATGTGCTGGAAGTTGTATCCATAGAATCCCATCCTAAGCTCTAAATTTTCTCGGAAACCTATCCTAAAAGAAGAACTATTGAGAATAGTGTGTTTAGATTTTAAATTGTTTTCTTTGTCTGTTTCATAAGAATAATATCCCGTCTCAATCTGAAAATACCCCGGTTGCAATATGTCAGGTGAATTTCCTTGTAAGATTCTATCCGTAGAAATAGGTGGGGGTTCGCCCGAGGCATTAGAAGTCCACGCCAAAAGTAGAATCAATACAAAAGTTTGTGTTGTGATGCGATTTTGATGAATATGGTTTTTTAGGGCCATGGGGTCATATTTTTATGTCAGTCCGTAATGCTTTATTATTCAACAGCCAACATACTACATTATTTATTTAGTGTTAACAATTGATACATTTGAGTTTGCGGGAAGAACACAAAATTTGGCGCAATTTAAAAGATGTTTGAGAAAGAATTATTGTTTTACTTTGGACGCCAAACCGAATTTATGCCTTTTTTTTAACCTTTTAGCCTTAAACGAGGTAGGGAAGGTAAGAAGAAATATTAAAAAATTAAGGAATTTGGTTTTGATACAGTACTTTAGAGGCATAAAATTTTTATATTGCGTCTATGTTAAATCTGTTCATCCCTTTTAAAGTGCTTGGCCAAACCAGGGAACTAATGGAGCTATGAAAGAGAAAATTAAAATCGGTATGAGCAGTTGTCTATTGGGTGAAGAAGTCCGATGGGATGGAGACCACAAGCATGATCAGTATGTTCGAGATGTCTTAGGTTCCTGTTTTGATTGTGTGTCGATTTGCCCTGAGGTTGATGTTGGGATGGGTGTTCCTAGAGAAACCGTTGCTCTTTATGGGACACTGGAAAATCCAAAAATGATAACTAAGAGAAGTAAGACCGACTGGACAAAGAAAATGAATCATTATACGAAAGATCGAATCCATGAACTTACAAAAGAAAATCTTTGTGGTTATGTGTTCAAGAGCAAGTCGCCTTCGTGTGGGATAGGCAAAGTCCCTATTTATTCTGAGTTTGGAAGTAGTAGGATGAGGCATGGGTCTGGAATGTTTGCAAGTTCATTTGTTAAGGTTTTTCCACTGGTTCCTGTCGAAGATGAAGGAAGGTTGCACGACCCGGTGATACGTGAAAATTTTATTGTTAGAATTTTTTGCTTCCACAGGCTTCAGCTACTAGTGAGAAAGTCTTTTTCTATCGGTTCCCTAGTGCGATTTCACACAAGACACAAGTTTTTAATTTTATCTCATAGTAGAAAAAAGTACGACGACATGGGAGAATTGGTTGCTAACGCGAAAAAAATAAAAACGGCGGAACTTAAGACTCGCTATAGTAAATTGTTCATGGCAGCGTTGACCTATAAATCTACTCCTAAGAAAAATACAGACGTATTGCTTCATATGGTGGGATTTTTAAAGAAAATTCTTACTAGGGAGGGGAAAAAGGATATTTTGTCTGTCATTGAGGACTATCGTAATGAATTACTTCCTCTAGTTGTTCCCGTGACTTTGATTTACCACCAAGTGAAAAAGCACAACATCGAATATCTGCTCGACCAGGTATATCTGAATCCACACCCCAAAGAGCTTATGCTCAGGAATCATGTTTGATATCGCTTGTTCACTTAGAATAAAATCTTGTTCCTTAATGAGATTGAGGGAAGATTCAGTTAGTGGGGGGGGGTGTTTGCTGTGTTAAAAATTTCCTGAATTTTCTTTTTTCTGAAGTCGAAAATATTTTCTAGATCTTTTCTGACCCAATGATCCATCAAGCAATCTCCCAGGATTCCAAAAGGGAGTTTGTATTGGATGTGATCTCTAATTAGAGTGCCCCCGTCTTTTTCATGAAACTCGTGTTTGTGGTGCCAGTATTTGTAGGGACCGTGGGTTTGAGTGTCGGAAAATTTACTATTGGGTTGCCAGTCAGTAATTTTCGATTGCCACCATATGGGAATGCCATGCAACCTTAGCCAGTAATTAATTTTTGTCCCCTCTTTAATTTCTTTTGAGGATTGGTTTAATACTTTAAAGTGCAAACAATATGGAGTTATTTTTTCTAGGTTTTTAGGTTCTTTGAAAAAAACAAATATTTTGTCGATGGGTATGGGTAAAGGAAGCCAATGCTCGACAATGAGCTCATTCGTGGAGTTCTTACATAAATCAGTTAAGGAAGACACGAGATCAGGGTATTGAAATTTGAAGCCAGATTCGAGTATTTTGTTTGATGATACTTTTTGACTACCTAAAAGAAGACCTGCCATTTCCCCTAAAATTATTTTTAAGGCAAACTTAGGTATGGGTAGGATTGCAGGTCTTTTTAAGACTTGAGCCAAACACTTTGTGAACACTTTATTTGTTGTGGATTCGGGACTAACGGCATTGTAAGGCCCTTTGGTACTTTTATTTTCTATAGAGTGGATAATCATATTTACCAAATCCTTGATATGAATCCAACTCATCCACTGGTTTCCATCTCCCAGGTTTCCTCCTAATCCAACGCAGAAAGGGGGGAGCATTTTTTTTAATGCTCCCCCGTCGTAACCAAGCACTATGCCAATTCGAAGAACAATTGTTCTGATGTCGTGATCTTGGGCAATCAAAGCTTCATGTTCCCATTCTTTGCATACATCTGCTAAAAACCCTTTTCCAGGCTGTAAATCCTCGTAGAGTTCTACTAGTTTGTTGTTTCCATAAAACCCTATCGCAGACGCTGATAAAAAAATTTGTGGTGGATTTCTAAGAGATTTTAATGTCGAGACTAAATTCTGAGTAGATAGTATTCTGGAGTTGTGAATGGATTTTTTTCTTGATGCAGTCCAGCGCCCACTAGCTATATTCGAACCCGCAAGGTGGATGACTGCATTTACGTCACTAAATGCCTGTGAAGAAGGCGGATAAAGTTCGGGTTCCCACCGGTGAATCTCGCAATCGATGGGCAGCCGCCTTCGCGCATTTTCTAGGTCCCGTGTCAATACCGAAACTTTATGGCTTCTGCTGGCTAATTCGCTCACCAGTTTTTTTCCTACAAACCCCGTTGCTCCGGTAATTAGAACTTTCATTGATTGTTTTCTTTCAGGTCTTAACTTTGTTGTTCACTTAGAATGATCAATAATTTTGTTGGCAATAAATTGTCGACACCCACTTACTCTTTACAGACAAAAACGATGAGCTAAAGCTTCCCTTTTTTTTGCTAAAGTTTTTCTAAGGGTAACTTTTGCAAGCCATTTTCATCAAGATTATTCCGGAGGTTTTGCGGGAGGTTCGACCTTGGCGAAGAAGATACCTTTATGAGAAATACGCAAGGTGTATTTGTTCCCTATTTTTTTTGCAGTTAATGCCTTAAATAATGGAAACCGCCATTCAGCTATGTCTCCAGGGCGGTGCGGGTTGCCCTTT
>JBGTUV010000058.1:0-6686 GCA_041938985.1 Candidatus Nitromaritima sp.
CGCCTGACTGTAACCACCCAGCAAACGATGTTTATCTTTTGATAAGTCTTTATGAACAAGGAGAACTCCAACAGCAGCCGAAGCAATGGTAAGAGAAGCAAAGGAAGACTTGATTTCATTTCGTGTAAGATCAGACTTGTTTAGCAAGGATTCAATCGTGGCATCAACCAATGGACCTCCATTTTCACCAGCGACGACTAACCCAGCGCGAATCTGTCCCAGTTCAATCATATTCGCGACATGGACCATACCATTAAGAACACCCAAACAGGCATTAGATATATCAAAAACTAGAGCACTTGTGTGAAGACCAAGGTTATGATGGACAAGCGACGCAGTTGCAGGTTCCAAAAAATCACGACATACGGAGGCATTGATTAAACAACCGATTTCCACTCGATCAATCCCAGAGTTCAAAACCGCCAGTTCTCCTGCTTTTGAGGCAACCTGACTCGGGGAAACATCCTTGTCCCAAAATCGTCGCTCTTTAATCCCAGTCATCATTTCAAGCCTACCAAACGGTAGTTTTAAACGATCGTAAACTGGGGCTAAACGTTTTTCAAGATCCTCAGAGGAAACAATATTCTTAGGAAGGTGATAAGCTAATCCTTCAATATATACATTTTTGAATCGCACAATTTAAGTATCCTTAAGACACTTTAAAGTCCTACCAACCTATCTCATTTGCATTTCGTAGTATTTCTTATACAATCCTGAACTGGAAAGAAGTTTTTCATGGGTACCAACCTCAACAATCTCACCCTTATCTAGAACAATGATCGAATGGGCATGTGCAATAGTTGATAGACGGTGAGCAATCATAAAAGTAGTTCGATGCTTCATTAAATTATGTAAAGCATCCTGTACAGATTTTTCAGACTCCGAATCTAAGGCAGAAGTAGCTTCATCCAGTACAAGAATAGGAGCATTTCGAAGAATCGCTCTAGCAATAGAAATCCGTTGCCGCTGCCCGCCAGAAAGCTTAACCCCACGCTCCCCAATAATCGTGCTATAGCCATCCTCAAAATTCCTCACAAAAGAATCTACATGAGCCGCCTTGGATGCACGAAGGATGTCATCTTCTGATGCATTGGGTCTTCCATAACCAATATTTTTTCTAACCGTATCATTAAAAAGAAATGTTTCCTGTGACACAAGAGCCAAATTACTCCTTAAAGATTTTAGTGTGTAGTCTTTAATATTAATTCCGTCAATTGAAATGCTACCCGCGGAAGGTTCATGAAAACGAAACAAAAGATCTACTAATGTCGTTTTACCAGCACCGCTCATACCAACAATGGCAAGAATTTTTGTTTTTTCCAACCTCACATTAACTTTAGTCAAAACAGCAGTACTTCTAGAAGGATATTTAAATGAAACGTTTTCAAATACAATAGACTGATTAAAATTAGCTAGTTCTTTAGTCCCTTCTTTGATTTTTTCCTCTTCTAAATCAAGGATCGAGAAAACTCTTTCAGCGCCAGCAAGAGAAGGCTGAATACTTGCGTACAATTTAAAAAGCAGCCGTAAAGGTGCGTACATCATAAAAAGACCAACAATAAAAGCAATAAAGGTTCCCTGACTTACTTTATCCATTAAAACCTGAAGACCACCATACCAAAGAATAACCGATGCACCCATCACACCCAAAAGTTCAAGGAATGGTGAGGTGATTTCAATATATTTGACATTTTTTTTCATAACTCGAAGATAATTCTCACTATAACTATTAAATTTTTGCTCTTCCACAGTCTCCATGCCAAAGGCACGCACGACTTTTACACCAGAAAATGATTCGAGAATAGTGCCGCTAAGATCTGCGAGAATTTCTTGCCCCTTATGACTCAACTTCTTCAACTTCCGCGCTATATTTCCTATGGGCAAAACCATAACCGGAAATATTAAAATTGAAATAATTGCCCAATCCCATTTAAGATAAAAAATCCACCCCAATAACGCGATCAGAGTAATCGAGTTCTGAATTAGCTCTTTTAATGAACGAGTAATTGTTGACTGCATAATACTGACATCATTCATGACTCTTGACATCAATTGACCTGTTTCATTATCTTCAAAGAAGATAAATGGAAGTTTATGAATATGAGAAAATAATTGTTCCCTAACACGGACAACTAACTCCCAAGAGATCCCCAATATGATAATGTTCTGTGCATACACTAAGCCTGCTTTAATAGAGTAAAGAATGACAAGTGCAATCGGTATTGCCTTGAGCATAAAAAAATCTTTCTGCACAAAAACATCATCAAATGTTTTTTGAATAAGAGGAACAGGGGAGCTTGCAATCACGCCAACAACTACTGAAAACAGGATCGCTAAAGAGAGTTTTTTCCTATAAGGCTTTAAAAATCCGAATAATCTTTTATAGAGTTTAATATTCACTCGACAGGATGTAGGTTGGAAAATGATTCTTAATAGAAAAAGCCCCCAGACATTGAAAGCTAATCAACACCGTAGGGGCTATTATTGTACGTTAATGGTGGGTAATTGTTCCGGATAAAGTAAGAAAAGTAACCTCTCTAATATTCATACTCAAGAGATCAAAGTGCTTACTCTAAGCATCAACCTTTTTGGGTAAAAAATCCTCTAAGGTTGCTCCATTAGCAATTGCTTCTTCCATCATCTTAACGGAATCTTTAATACCAGCTTCACAAACTTCTAAGGTAATTTCCTTAATATCATTGGAATGCGCATATGCCATTACCCTACTTCGAGTATTATCCCTCATAAACCCTTTAGGAACGAGCTCTAACCTATTGTTTGCCTTTTCAGTCCATATAAAATCTGTAACCTTAGGCTCATCATCCTCCATATAATTCTCTAGAGCTTTGTTTTCCTCTGGTTTTTTAACAATTCTCTCATTTAATATCTGATCTAAAAATGCGACCGAAACAGTTTCAATACTTTGAACTCGTGCGTTTTTCTCAACCCTCGCCTGAGCTCTTCTGCGCACATGACCATCTGGATACTCTTCAAGTTTCTGAAGTGCATCCTCGGTCCATTGAACTTTTTTATCATCAAAAGTGGTCATTTGCTTAACCCCGGTCATTTCTTTTTCATTGGGCTTAAATCCCTCTTTATGAACGGGGACCAAACTATCACCTACCGCTCCGCAAACAAAACACTTAATCACATCGCTACCCATGAAAGTATTACAATGTTTGCATTGAAAGGTAATATCTGTAACCTGAGCTCCATTGGAGTTCCTACCATCAGCAGTAACGGCTACATGCTCAGCACTCACTTCTACATTACCCGCGTCTCCATCACCCGCATCCTCCTCCTTAGAAGACGCATTCTTATCAGCATCTTCACCTGCGTGTGCATCAAGCATTTGCTGTTTATAGTCCTTCAGAACATTCTCAGATTCAGGATCTACTCCATCTTCTCTTATTTTTTCACCAATTTGTCGCATCGCCTGCATAGCACCAGCCGGAAGAATATTCTCTACTGCTTCGGTAATAACCCCAGAAGTGATCATACTATGACCCCTTTCTATCGCATATCGAAGTATCGCAGAGGTCGCCATCGGCCGAACAAACCCTGGGATCTTCTTTAAACGCTCTCTTCCTTCAGCTGTCCACTCAATACTTTCTTCAGCCTGCATGTCAATATCAGGTTTAAATGTGCGGCTAGAGAGTAAAACGTTACACGGAACCATGCGCATAAGATTCTCTGCATTCCCTCCGATATCCATTTCCGGACCACTATGAACACCAATACGTCCTAGAATAAGAAGAAAAGGATTTTCTTCTCGAGCATATTGGAGAACTTTTTCAAAAACCTTACCATCGAGCAACCGAATGGTGCATTCCATTCCCTCATCCTCAACAATTTTTTTAGAAATCTCGAGATGAGCCTGATAAATTTTTGCTAAACCTTTATCGATTATATCTTCGTGAAGTTTTTCTTGCTGTTCAAACTTAAACACCTTACCAGCCTCTTTTGAAAGAACCCCTGTGAGACTGTTGAACATCGCATAGTGAAAATAAGGGTCGAATGTCGAAATAATTTCCAAAGGTTTGTTTAGAGCCTTAGATAGCTCCATACCTGTTTTTAACCCACCAAAAGATTGCTGACTACCATCAACAGCCACAACAATTTTATCACTAGAAGAACGCTCACCATGGATTTCAGGAATATATTTAACTAACAATGTATCTGTCTGAACTCTCCTAACAACTCTTTCAGCAACTGTTCCGATCAGACTATCTTTAATAGCACCCAATCCTAGAGCCCCCATGATCACTAAATCATAATTAGATTCTTTTATATCACGAACCAATTCTGTGTAATTCCTTCCCTCAAGGGACTTGCCTTCAAAGGGAATATTTAATTTTGTGGTTCTATCTTTTGGAACATCCAGGTATGAATCAGTAATCACTTCCATACCCTTAGTAATTAATTGATCGTGAATATTTCGTTGATTTTCTAGCTCATCTTCCTCCTGATATTCCTCAGGTAGACCGCTTTCCATTTGACGGAAACGAACATCGTGCATTTTAGCTGCATAGACGTGACTGGCCACGATGCACGACCCAAACTTCTGAGCTAGTTCCAATCCAATATCTATACAAGTATTGGAGTAATCGGAATTATCTACAGGCAAATAAATAGAATCAAACATGAATTAAACCTCGTTCAAAACTGCCGAAAGGCATAAAATAATATTTAAGTTTATGTAACTTTTAAAGAAGTATTAACTGTAGAGCGTGACGCCTCAACAAACACAAAAGGCCGGATAACTACCGATGAATCAACGGAAATTCTAACAAATTCTCTAGCACTGTCAATATAAAAGGAAAATGTAACAAAACGATCAACTGAACAACTTTTCTTTCAATAAATGTGCTCGAAATCATGAAATTAAATTGCTTGACCGAGGGAAGCTAACTGAACCAGAAGGTTGTCTTAAAAACTGCTTGTAGGACTAACAATCAAGACAATAAATGATAAATTACATAAATAAATAATATGTAAGTATATGTTTTAAATAATATTTTTTTGATTAATGTTCGTTGTAGAATTTTTTGCTTCAAACAAGCTTATTAGTTAGAATGTGAACGGTTTGCCGTATGACCATGAATCCAAAAATAATTAATTTTAATACCAAATACCAATCACCGAAACACACTAACTGGAAACACCTACTCAACCCTAAACCTCACCAGGCCATTTTTGGATGTAGTCACTATAATATGATCCAGTAGGAGGGCACCCGAATGCTTTTTGCTAATGATGATGAAATAATTCAGCACCTAAAGGGTATAGTCAGCCTGAATAATGGGGGCATTGTAATTGAAAACATTGATCGACTTAAAACACATGGTATTGATACTCTGGTAGAAAATTCGGTCCTTAATCCTTCTGGCCAAATCAGGGGACTTTCTCGATTTATTATCAAATCAGCCGCACTCGAAATGGGCATAGTCTTATCCTCAATTCAAGGGCTATACGATGCACGTGGACGAGGGGAATGCAGTGGCTTTACAGTCCCGGCGATCAACATTCGAGGAATGTCATATGACTTCAGTCGGTCAATATTTCGCACCGCCCAAAAACTAAACACAGGGTCCTTCATCTTTGAGATAGCTAAGTCTGAAATTGGCTATACCTTTCAGCAACCACACGAAATAGTTGGAGTAATTATAGGAGCAGCCATACGAGAGAATCATACTGGCCCAGTCTTTATCCAGGGCGATCATTTCCAAGTTAATGCAAAAAATTACCAGAACAGCCAAGACAAAGAGTTATCTGGCTTAAAGAAACTTATACAAAAAGGCATTGAAGCAGGGTTTTATAATATTGACATTGACACATCCACATTGGTTGATCTTAGCAAACCCACAGTTGTTGAGCAGCAGCGGGCCAACTTTGAAGTAGGCGTTGAACTAACAAAATATATTAGAGCATTGGAGCCTGAGGGAATCACAATATCTGTCGGTGGCGAAATAGGCGAAGTTGGCAAAGAAAATAGCAACGAGAAAGAATTAAGAGCCTACCTAGATAACTTCAATGAGCTGTTGCATAAAGATGATAAAGGAGCCCGCAGTATAAGCAAGATATCAATACAAACAGGAACTTCACATGGAGGAGTACCAGGGCCTGATGGAAAGGTTGTTCAGGTAAATCTTGATTTCGAATGCCTTGAAAACTTATCACGCATAGCACGCCAAGACTATGGGCTCGCAGGAGCCGTACAGCACGGTGCATCTACCCTACCTAGCGATCTATTTAACAGGTTCCCTGAACTCGAAACCGCTGAAATTCACTTAGCAACAGATTTTCAAAATATGATTTATGATAACGAACTTTTTCCTGAAGATTTAAAAAAAGAAATTTACACACATTTAAGAAAAAACTTCGCATCCGAAAAAAAAGAAACCGACACAGACGAGCAGTTTATCTATAAAACTAGAAAAAAAGGATTTGGTGTATTTAAATCCAAATTCTGGAATCTTTCTAGTGAAATCAGGAAAGCAATAGGTGGTCATCTACAGAAAAAAGTCGAACACCTATTTACCCAGTTAAAAGTCGAAGATACCCTCGAAATAACAAAAAGAACGACTCCTTTAGTAAAGGTTCCCCCTATTCTAGCTCAAGAAATTGCTTCGGCCTAATCGGGTAAGTAGCGCTTTGACTGGCATCTAGCAAAGGATCGAGCACAA
>JBGTUV010000059.1:0-6653 GCA_041938985.1 Candidatus Nitromaritima sp.
CCCGTTCCAATAGGGGAGTCAAAGCGATGCTTGAAACTGATTACCTAAAACAATTGGCAGAAACTATCAAATGAAGCTGTCATGACTTGCTCGACCACTCCATCAATACCTCTATCTTGCTCATCCTCCTCAACTAACATAGAATGACATATTTTCAAACTTATATGGAAATTCCGTTTTGACAAAAATAGCGTTGTAGCTGTCCAATATAATAATGAAAAAAATCAGTCCCTGAATCAATATTTAGATAAAGTCAGATGTCTCAAAAATCAAACACATTAACCAACCAAGGATCACCTAACCAAATAACAGACGAATACCGTGTACTGCATAAAGTCGCTCAGGTATTAGAAAGTCCTGGAAGTTTAATGGACATATTGCAAAAAGCAATGCAGATAATTACTGAATTTGAAGGGCTGCACGTTGAGAACAAAGCGGGGATTTTTCTGGCTGATAATGAGAAAAAAGTCTTGCGCCTCCTGACTACGTTCGGTGCTTTTAGCCAAGAATTTATCGAAAAAGAAAAAGAAGTTCCTTTTGGAGATTGCCTTTGCGGCCGAGTTGCTGTTTCCGGAAAGTTATTGATGAGTGAAAGCTGTTTTACTGACTCTCGCCATGAACGAACCTTCACGGATATGAAAGCTCACGGTCACTATATTGTTCCCTTAAATAGCTCGGATAACTTGATTGGTGTGATGTTTCTATACACTGATACAAACCCTTCATGGTATCAACATAGTCAGGAAGTGCTTTTGTCAATCGGGGGTCTAATCGCAAATACGATTCAAAGAAAAGAAGTCGAAGAGGAATTAGAAAGGCATAAAAATTCGTTGGAAAAATTAGTTGAATCTCGTACCTATGATTTAACTAATATCAATAATCATTTGAAAAAAGAAATTGAAGAACACAAAAGTACTCAACAGATTTTAATAGATTCTAAAGAAAAATTCAGGAGGTTGAGTAATCAAATTCAGTCTATAAGGGAAGATGAAAAATCCCGTATTGCCAAAGAAGTTCATGATCAACTAGGTCAAACATTGACCGCTTTAAAATTTGACATAGCCCAACTTGAGCAAAACATTCCATCGGAGTTATCAGAGCTAAAGTCACGTACATCATCAATAACCAACATCGTTGACGAGACAATTAAAAATGTTCAACAAATTTCGATGGAACTTCGCCCTCCCATACTAGATGCATTTGGGATTTGTGAAGCTATTTCTTGGCAAGCGAATGAATACAACAAGAAACTGGGTATGCACTTTGACCTTAACTGTCTTCAAGAACACATTGACTTAGAAAAAGACCTGCAAACTGCTTTATTTCGTATTTTTCAGGAATCAATGACAAACGTTATCCGACATGCCAATGCAACCCAAGTTCAGGTGGGAATGAATTATGACAATGAAAACCTAATTTTTGAAGTCGCAGACAACGGTATCGGACTTAATAAGGAAGACATAGAAAGCCCTGAGTCTCTGGGATTAATTGGGATGAGAGAACGTGTTTATCCATGGGGAGGACAAGCTGAATTTAAAGGTTTGCCCGGTAAAGGTACAAAAATAATTATCACTATTCCTCTATCATTAAAATGACGCCCGAAAAAGAAAGTTCTATTAAAGTTCTAGTTGCTGACGATCATGAAATCGTGCGTCAGGGGCTTAAAACCATAATCTCAGAACATTCGGATTTAAGCATTGCAGGTGAAGCAGAAAATGGGAACCAGGTTTTAAAAATACTAAAGAAAACAAAAGTCGATGTCGTTCTTCTAGACTTTGATATGCCAGAAAAAAACGGTTTGGATACCTTGATTGAACTAAAGGCGTTGTATCCAAAGCTACCTGTTATGATCTTAAGTATTTTCCCAGAAGATCATTACGGAACCAGATTTTTAAAGGCGGGAGCTTCTGGGTATCTGCAAAAATCCAGTGCTACTGACCAGCTAATTGACGCCATAAGGAAAGTTTTTAACGGCGGTAAATACATATCCTCTGCTCTTACAGACCGGTTAGTTACGAATTTAAATAGGGACCACGAACGGCCTCTGCATGAGTCTTTAACGGACCGGGAGTTTCAGGTGTTTTGCTTACTCGCCACAGGTAAGAAATTAAAAGAAATAGCCGACGAGCTATGCCTCAGTATTAATACAATCAGTACCTACCGGTCACGCATACTTCAGAAAATGGATATGAGTAGTAATGCCGATGTCATTCGCTATGCTATTAAAAATAAATTAGTTAAGTAAGTTCCGTTTTTTAATTCAGTAATATCTCTCCCCCCAAAACCTTTGGGTTATTAAGTTGCGTGTAGTAGTCCTACTACGCGTCCAATCAAGAACCTGCCTCGAAAACTTAGTATTTCAAGCGATTGTAACGCTTTTACTTATTTCATATTCTGTCATCAAGTTTTTAAAAAAAATCCGACCATGATCTTCATGGAATGATGAAAAACATAAAAGCAAAATTAGAACCAAAACGTAACCATTCAGCAAGTAAGAGTAAAAACGTCGGAAACGGGGGGATAAATATTAATGAGCGTGGGCGAACTTGCCGGTTCCGGTTCTCAAACGACTTCCGTTATCAGAGGTTTTGCTGAGATAAGGAATCGGTAGGTTTTACATAAGTGGTCTTGAAAGGATTCGATTATGAAAAAAGAAAGAGGGCTTTGGGAATTATATGAAAGTGATCCTGAAAAGGCACATGCAGAAATTTGGGATGGAGAATCAGGAATAATCTCACGCCGTGGATTTGTCAAAAGAAGCGCATTGGCTACGTTATCACTTTTCATTGGAGCCCATATTCCATTTTTAAAAAATATCCCACTGGGGTTTATTCCTTCTGCTCTAGCAGAAACAAAACATGATTTTGTTATTCCTGCGAAAAATGGGCTTCAGGTATTAAATGATCGACAGGATACCACTCGGGGTTTTCTTCAAAGGATTGATGAAAACATTACCCCAAGCCATAAACAAAAAAATGGACTCAGGGTGTTAAATAATAAACCGTACAATGCCGAGGCGCTACCACATCTTTTAGATGATGATATAACCCCAAATCATAAACATTTTGTACGCAACAATGGCCTTTTGCCGCCGTCAGCCAATAGTAGAAATACGGCCCTTGGTACATTTTTTACCTCTCAAGATTGGACTCTTGCTATAGAAGGAGAAGTACATAACCCGCTGACATTAAGCTTGGAACAATTAAAACGTTTTAAACACCACACCTTATCTCTTACTATTGAATGCGCTGGGAACGGCCGAGCCGGATTTTATCCTCCTGCCAAAGGCAATCAATGGACTTTTGGTGCTGTGGGTTGCGCAAATTATACAGGTGTTCGCTTAAGGGATGTCTTACAAGAAGTGGGGCTTAAGGATACCGCCTACTATACAGGATCTTACGGTGACGATCGGCATTTAAGTGGAAACATGCACCGAGATGCTATCTCCAGAGGAACCCCGATTGATAAAGCAATGGACGAACACACCCTAATTGTTTGGGAAATGAATGGCCGGCCTTTGCCTGTACTTCACGGTTTTCCTTTAAGACTTATTACACCTGGATGGCCAGGATCCACTTCTATGAAGTGGCTTAAGCGGATTTGGGTACGTGATCGAGAGCATGATGGGGTAAAAATGACGGGTTACTCTTATCGTATCCCAAAATATTCTGTTCCACCCGGAACAAAAGTTCTCAGGGAAGATATGAAAATTATAGAATCCATGCCGGTCAAATCTTTGATCACCAAGCCTAAAACACAAGGTCGCCATGCTTTTGGAAAACCATTTATTATTAAAGGTCATGCATGGGCTGGTGATCGACAAGTAAAAAATGTGCATGTGACTTTTGATTTTGGGAAAACTTGGGTTAATACCAATTTAAGAGCTCCTGTCAATCGATATGCCTGGCAACAATGGGAAGCAAAAATTAACTTCCCAATGAAAGGTTATTATGAAGTTTGGGCAAGGGCTACTGATGATCAAGGCATCATGCAACCAATGGTTGTGCCTGGCTGGAACCCAAAAGGATACTTAAATAATGCTATGCACAGAATTGCTGTCAAAGCGGTATAACTATTAACTAAAAATAATGTGAAAAAGCTGATTTACAAAAAATATTTGCACTACCCAAAAAGGTTTTTGGTAACTCTTTTTTTTCTTTCCATTTTTATGGTTTGGGCTGTCGAAGCGATCTGCGACGATAAATTTACTAGAGAGTTGCCCTTTGGAGCAGGACGTGATGTTACTGTTGACAATTGTACTGGTTGCCATTCACCGGGAATCATTTTGCAAAACAGTATGACCTGGAAAGGATGGGATGAAATTATTACTGTTATGCAAAATAAACATGGACTTTGGGATTTAGCACCGGAAGTCCGAAATCAAATTCTTAACTACCTCTCGACAGTCCGAGGAATCGCAGGAAAAAAATCAGAGACACGTAAATTTAATACCTACCGCTATGAATACAAGCCAAATCCGGTTGAATAGTGGTTTAACCAGAAAAAATAAGCAGTCTGTTAGGCTGACTTACTCAAAACTGAATATGGTTTTTAAAATTTTGGAGGCAATATGAAAATCTTTACTTTTAAACAAAATCGGGGAAATCTTGTCAGTTTGTTCGTTTGGTCTGTTTTTCTATTGATTTGCGTAAAAGTATCAGTAGCAGATGAACAAAAGCTATCTAAGAAGGTGTCGACTGATATCGTGCAGGTCAAAATCTTAAAACCATTTGGCAACTTGGAACAAGTTTATCAAATAGAAAATTTATATTTTGCAGGCCAGCCAGATAAAGCCACACTCGAGCATTTCAGAAGCTTAGGCGGAGAAACAGTAATAAATTTAAGAGACCCCTCAGAATTGAAATTTAACGAAAGGCTAATGGTGCATGACTTAGGACTTCGATATTATAATTTTCCAGTACCCGGTAAACAACCGGTCAATCCTTCCATCATGCTGGCGACAAGTTGGGCCATTGAGCACGAAGGGAAAGTGCCTATTTTTGTCCATTGTTCTTCTGGCAACCGAGCAGCAGTAGCACTAGCAGTCCATCTGACACGGAAGTTAGGTTTGACTCAGGATGAAGCCGTTTCCATCTCCGAACGGTCGGGGCTGACTCATCCTAACACCCGCAAAAAATTAATAGCATTACTAAAGGAAGGACTTAAGCCATGAATGTAGTCAAACAAGGAATCGGCAGGTTTTTACTAACCAGCCTTGAAGGGAGTTAAAACAATGTTTCTTCAACGTTATTATCTAGAATGTCTATCACATGCATCTTATATGGTTGCCGACCAGAGAACCAAGGTTGCGGCCGTGATAGATCCTCGGCGTGATATTGATATTTATATCAATGATGCCAAGGAACACGGTTTTAAAATCAAGCATGTGATCTTGACTCACTTCCACGCCGATTTCGTTGCTGGACATATCGAGCTCAGAGATAAGGTAGGCGCCAGCATTTACCTTGGAGCCAATGCAAAAGCAGAGTTTGACTTTGAACCGCTTGGCAACGGAAATAGTATTGAACTCGGAGATGTTCGTCTGGAAGCAATGGAAACACCCGGTCACACGCCTGAAGGAATCACACTACTCGTTTTCGATGAAACGGAGGATAAAAATAATCCGAACGCTATTTTTTCAGGCGATACCTTGTTCATCGGCGATGTTGGCCGCCCGGACTTATTGGCATCGATTGGCGTAACGGCTCGTGAATTAGCCGAAATGCTCTACGACTCTTTACAAAATAAAATTATGCCGTTGCCCGATAAAACACTGGTCTATCCCGCACATGGAGCAGGATCAATGTGCGGCAAGGCACTGAGTGACCAAGCCTTCTCTACCCTTGGAGAACAAAAGTTGCACAACTACGCTCTACAACCCATGTCCAAGGAACAGTTCATCAACATGATTGAGGCTGACCAACCGGATGCCCCGGCTTATTTCGGCTATGATGCGCTTCTCAACCGGCAAGAGCGTGCAAGTCTAGATGAATTAACCGAACAATCTATGAAGGCCCTTGATCTTGATTCCGTGCTGACACTCCAACGATCCGGAACTCACGTTGTTGATGTTCGCAGCGCAAATCAGTTTGCCGGAGCGCACTTGAATGGTTCTATAAATATTGGGATCGATGGCAGATTCGCTACTTGGGCTGGAACTATTCTGAGTCATGATGCTTCGATCATCATTATTGCTGAAGCTGATCGTAATGAGGAAGCTATAACACGCCTGGGTCGAATTGGTTTCCACAATGTTAAAGGCTATCTCAAAGGTGGGATGGAATTCCTGAAGGATCGTCCCAACTTAATTTCACAAACACAACGAGTGTCCGCCGCCAGCATAGGTAGTCTGCAAGGGAAAACCACACTTGTCGATATTCGCACTAAGAATGAGTGGCAAGCCGGACATATTGAAAAAAGCATTAACATTCCACTTAATCATTTGAATGAAAATATGGAGGAGTTAAGCGAAACTGACAATTTGATCGTTTACTGTCAGGGTGGTTATCGGTCGATTATTGCCGCAAGTCTTTTAGGTGGCTGTGCGAGTAACCATACGCAAGATCAAGCTCAAGCGTATTCTCAAGACAATGGGTCGAACGCGCCCGTAGTGGATACTTCAGACCCCCGTGACCCGTTCGAGCCGGTTAATC
>JBGTUV010000060.1:0-6644 GCA_041938985.1 Candidatus Nitromaritima sp.
GCAAGCTCACCTTGTTCCGGTTCAACAAATTCAACCCCCCTTCTCTTCATCATTTTGATATTTTCTTTTACAGCAAGATTAGCGTACATGTTGTCATTCATAGCTGGAGCGACAATAATTGCGCCATTATAAGAAACACATAAATTCGACAATGAATCATCTGCTATGCCATTAGCCATCTTCCCAATAATACCTGCAGTTGCAGGTGCAATAAGTAAAAGATCAGCTGATTCAATCACGCGAATGTGCTCCATCAGCATTGATGAATTACTATCAAACACTTGATGATAAACAGGATTCCCAGAGAGAGCCTCAAATGTTAAGGGCGTCACGAATTTAACTGCATTAGTGCTCATTACCACATGGACCCTTGCGCCCGCCTGAACTAAAAGGCGAAGCACCTCTACAGCCTTATAGGCAGCAATACTCCCACTAACCCCTAAAATGATTTTTTTATCACATAAAACAGTGTCGTTAGACATCATAATAATTTCCAAGCAATAAATCGATCCAAGTTATTTCTACTTTTATAATTATAGATCCAAATATAAATATGATCAATAAATACCAAAACAAATTATGGCGTAACGAACAGGCCAATTATAAAAGTAATTCTTGGATTGTAGAGCGTTAAAAAACAGCAATAAAATAGCTTCAAAATATCTTTAGACCAGCCACGCAAATGATAGTTTTATTCAAGCCTTACTTAATTCTATAGTCAAAAAATGTTAAAAAACGTCTCAAAAAGTAAAGTATTCATTAAAAGCTCAACCAAAATAATGGTTTCCGTTGCAAATTAACCACGATTATATTAAAACCTATGACAGTTGATATCTCCATTTTGTCTTATTACTTTCTCTAGTTGATTGCTTTGTTTTTTTTAATACCTCAACTTCCTTAAAATAGTTTCTATTGCCAACTTAAACAGCACACTGCCATGACGAGTAGCTCTCTTGAACCAAGATTTATTGCTATTGAAGGTTGTATTGGAGCAGGGAAAACCTCCTTAGTAAACCTATTAGGGGAGCAGTTTGACGCGCAAATTGTTAGGGAAGTAGATAATGAAAATCCGTTCATCGATAAATTCTATCAAGACCGAGATTCTTTCGGCTTTCAAACCCAAATATTTTTTTTACTAAACCGCTACAACCAATATATGAAACTAACCCAGAGAGACCTTTTCAGCTCTGTTGTCCTGGTCGATTATCTTTTTCACAGAGACCGGCTATTTGCCGCCCTAAACTTGAAAGACCAAGAACTTAAATTATACGATCAAGTTTATTCACTCTTGAGCAACAAGGTTCCAAAACCCGATTTAGTAATTTTTCTTCAAGCTAGTAGTGATGTCTTACGTTCCCGTATTGAAAAAAGGGGGCGCGAGTATGAGGCCTTTATGGATCCAGACTATCTAGATAGCGTCAACAAATCCTTTAATAACTTCTTTTTCTACTACTCGGAAACCCCGCTTTTGGTAATCAATACCAATGAAATTGATTTTGTTGAAAAAAAATGTGATCTTGAGGAGTTGATAATAAAGATCAATAGCCATAGAATAGGTAGGGAGTATTATAATCCGCTTGGATCCTGACGGACCGGGACGGTTAAATTTTTAAAAGCAAGTCGGTTGAGAAGCATGGGGGACCTTAAGCAGGCCCCAAGTGCAAGCATACCTCACACCGATGCCCATGAACTTTTATCCGCCCATCGACTTCCGTCGTTGGGCTTTTTTTATTGACCATTAAAATAATAAAAAACTTGCTCTTCTAAAAATTTTTTTTATGGTATGTCACTTTTTTTAAAGAGAACTTATCGTGAATCATAATAAAAAAACTGTCCCCATGATAGCGGGACGAAAAAATTCTTTAAAAAAAATTGTAGCGCTTACCGCTTTCGACTATAGTTTTTCCCGACTGATCGACACAACAGACATTGACATAATACTAGTAGGTGACTCCTTAGCCATGGTGGCTCTGGGGCATAGCACAACACTTCCGGTAACCATAGAAGAAATGATTATGCATACCTGTGCCGTAAGTAGGGGCTGTCATAATGCTCTTCTTGTTGCAGATATGCCTTTTATGTCCTACCAAGTATCTAATGAACAGGCCATCACTAATGCCGGAAGATTTATTCAGGAGGCAGGTGCCCAGGCAGTAAAACTGGAGGGTGGAACTATCATGGCCAAGCGAGTTCAAGCTTTGACAGATGTAGATATTCCCGTCATGGGACATATAGGCATCACACCTCAATCAATAAATCGCCTTGGAAAATACCAGGTCCAAGGGAAAACATTTACGGATGCACGTAAAATCAAACAGGATGCCCTTGCACTCCAGGATGCTGGTGTATTCTCAATCGTTCTCGAAGGAATATATGATGATCTAGCAGCTGAAATAACACAGGATCTAAAGGTGCCTACCATCGGCATAGGGGCTGGCGTCAAATGCGACGGACAAATATTGGTGCTCCACGACCTGCTTGGGTTGGGCATGGATCCGTCCCCAAAATTTGTTAAGAAATACACCAACCTAGCTAACGAAACTAAAAAAGCCGTAAATAATTATATTCAGGAAGTGCGCAATGAAACATTTCCGGATGCAGATCACTCTTACAATTTAAAAATTAAAAAACTTATGTCGAACACGAAGGACGCCTGAAAAGTAAGTGCGTACACAAAGGTCTACATGAAAGTCATTACTCCCATTGAGGATATGAAAAAATGGAGTCGCTTAACCCGTTCCAGAGATAAAACAATTGGGTTTGTAGCAACTATGGGCTGTCTGCACGAAGGACACCTAAGCCTGATAAAAACCTCCATCGCTAAATGCGACACTACTGTGGTTAGTATTTTCGTAAATCCCACCCAATTCAGCCCTAACGAGGATTTTGATTCTTACCCTAGATGCATTGAATCGGACAAACAAATATTACAAACTACCGGCATAGATGTCCTCTTCAATCCTAACCAGAAAGATTTGTATCCTGAAAAATTTCAGACTTTTGTGACAGTGGAGGATAAAACAAACTATCTTTGCGGGACAAGCCGTCCTCGGTTTTTTCGAGGTGTTACCACAATTGTTTTAAAACTGATTAATATTACAAACCCACATATTGCTTATTTTGGAGAAAAAGACTGGCAACAATTACAAGTGATTCGAACGATGGTTCATGATTTGAACATGGATGTTTCTATTGTGGGAAAACCGATTGTGAGAGACAAAGATGGTCTTGCTATGAGTTCACGGAACTGCAATTTATCAAAATTAGAGAAAAATTCCGCCCGCGCACTGTCTCAGGCTCTTGAATCAGCCCAAGCCCTCGTGACACAAGGCGAGCGTTCCGCTGAAAACATTCGTACCGAAATCCGGAAAACCATCGAACAGAAACAAGGAACGAAAATTGACTATATTTCCGTATGCGATCCAGAGAGTTTCACAGAACAAACCGAAATTAATTCAAAGGTACTAGTCGCACTAGCCGTTCGAGTTGGCAGTACTCGGCTTATAGATAACCGTATTATAGGAAAAATTTAATGCAACAGATAATGTTAAAATCTAAGCTACACCGAGCGAGAGTCACTGATGTCCTGATAGACTATGAAGGAAGTATCGAAATAGACGAGGACTTAATGGATCAGGTTGGCATAGGAACCTATGAGCAAGTTCATGTTTTCAATATAAACAATGGCCATCGATTTATCACCTATGCTATTCCAGGGAAACGGGGCGGACAAGGCATATCAATTAATGGGGCAGCCACGCATCTTGCAAAGATAAATGATCGCATCATCATTGTCGCCTATGGTATCATGCAACTAGACAAGGAAAACATAACTCCAAAAGTTCTCGTGCTAAACGAAAACAATAAAATTGTTAAGAAAAAAGGAATATAGTTTTTTCTGCATAAACAAATAACTTAAAGCGAGTCGTTTATTCATGGATATTTTAATCACATTGGCATTAGTATTTATGGTTTGGATGTGCATAGACTGCATGCAACGCAAGGAACACTTTATATGGATCATTATAATGGTGGTTCTTTTCCCTGTCGGTGCAGTAGCCTACTATTTTACCGTAAAATCAAAGGGAGGGAACCTACCAAGCCCATCGATACTGAAAACCATAAAGCATAAAAACAAGCCTAAGGAAGTAGAAACCGATGAAACTCTTCAGCTTAAAGAAATGATAGGCAAGTTCCACAAGGCCTACCACTATGAAAAACTTGGCCAAACGTATCTCGAACAAAAACAGTATGCACTCGCCATTCCTCAATTTAAGGAGGCAATTCAACGAGACGGTGAATCGAATGAAGCGCGATATGGTCTAGGCCAATCCTTTCATGCTATGGGAAATTACTCAGATGCAGCCGAAGCGCTCGAAGAATTAATTAAAATTGACAAAAAATATGACTACGGTAATGCTGTTTTTGGTCTAGCTGAATGTTATAGACTGGCTGGACTCGAAGATAAAGCTTTAAAAACATATGAAGAAGTTATCAATTCATTTCATTTTTTTAAAGCCCTCTACCACTATGCAAACCTTCTAGACCAAAAAGGTCAAAAAGATGAAGCGATTAATCAGATGAAATCTCTTATCGGTTCATCAAAAGACCTACCAGACTATAAGTTGGAAAAAGAACGTTACTGGATCGACGAAGCATACAAATTTCTTAGAAAAAATGGCGTCGAATTGGCATAATTAATTCCAACTCCCAAAACTTAATATCTGCAGTTTTTGCATGACCCTGTTAGCCCAAAATCTAAAAATAATTAAAAAAAATCAACCACACGCAAATAGCTCTCGCTAGATTGATTGATGTAGGTTTTCGCACTTATGTTCGCTATGAGGTTGGGGAACGTCATGCACCTGTGAACGTGCTAATCAAAATGGCAAAACTTGAGAACATCTCCTTAGACCAACTACTCTCTACAGCACTTAGAGCAGCCCGAAGGTAATCCTAAAATCATCCACAGACGCACACCTATAACCTTAAAGTTTAAGGCTTTTTCAATCATTTTACTTGCGTAAAAATTTTTTTAATATCGAATCTATATCGTATAAGAGCGCTATAGGACGACCATGTGGGCAGGTATATGGCATCTCAGTTTCCTGCAAATCTGAAATAAGTTTCCTTATCTGATCTAAATTAAGAAACATGTTGACTTTTATCGCGTTACGACAAGACATCATAATAAGTATCTCTTCAAATTTCTCGTGTAATGCCTCCTCATGTTTTTGCGCAGGAAGCATATCAACGATTTCTCGCATAATTTCTTCCTTATCGTTATTTTTTAAAATTGCGGGCACTGTCCTCAACAAAAACTCATTCTTACCAAATAGTTCCAACTCCAATCCAAGTTCACTCAAAGAATCCTTATGGCGAACCAACAGTTCTACTTCACTTGGGGAATATTCCATAGTTAGCGGAAACAGCAACTGTTGAACTTCAATTTTTTTATTTTCCGCTGCTTTTTTAAAGCGATCATAAAGTACACGTTCATGAGCTATATGCTGGTCAACCACAAGTATTCCGGGTTTCCCCTGCATCAGGATAAATGAACGGTCTAATTGGCCCAAAGGTTCAAACTCAGAATAAATAAGATTTGAAACAGCGCTGGGTTTTTCATGAAAGATTTCAACTTGGGGTGACCTGAGTCTCGTTGACTCTAGGTCAACTGATCGCGCAGCAGAGTCCTTGTAAATTAACTCCATTGCTGAAGACAGCCTAGCAGAGGATTGACCTTCAGAATAATTGGACGCAGGACCGACCCTATGATCTGTTTGCCTTGACTGGGAAGTAGCATGAAATCTATTTTCTGATTGATCCATAGAAGGCAATGACAATTTTTTGCTACCACTTAGCGAATCTTTCACAGAGCCACTTACAAAACGGTGGACCTCCTGTTGAAAAGCAAAGCGAACCTCGGCTTTAGCAGGGTGAACATTCACATCAAATAATTTTGGGTCCATCGATAAAAAAAGATAGGTCGCGGGATGCTGTCCTTTGGGAAGGAGGTGACTATAACCTTGCTGGGTAGAATGAAGAATCACTTTATCTCTAACAAACCTCTGGTTTACATAACAATACTGAGCAGAGCGTGACGAGCGAGTATAAACTGGACTAGAAATAAACCCCTCAAGTCGGTAGTCGCCGTACTCGGTATCTACCTGAACAAGCTCCTTAGCGAGTTCAGCCCCAAATAACTCTGCGATCCGGTACAAATGCTGATCTGTTGGCAAAACATCGATAACTTTCCGGCCGTTATTGATGAGTGTGAAGTGTATCTGAGGATGTGCTAACGCATGCTGCGTTACAACTTGAGTGATATGAGAAGATTCCGTGCCATCCCCTTTTAGAAATTTTTTTCGGGCAGGGGTATTGTAAAATAGTTGGGAAACTTCTATGGTTGTCCCATGAGGGCAAGACGTCTCTTTAGTCTGAGCGGAACCACCACCCTCTATCGAAATAATCACCCCACCTAGGTGCTCGTCGGCAGAGGTAGTCATGCGCACTTTCGAAACCGAAGCAATGCTTGGAAGTGCTTCCCCTCGAAACCCCAAAGAAACTATTTTCTCAAGATCTGAAGAACTGCTAATTTTACTTGTCGCGTGACGTAAAAAAGAAAGCTCCGCATCCTCTAATGA
>JBGTUV010000061.1:0-6613 GCA_041938985.1 Candidatus Nitromaritima sp.
ATCATGGCAAAAGTTATAGATGCAACAGTGGAAGGAATAGAAGGAACGATTGTAGGGTTCCGAGGTAGTAGGGATTCTAGGATCGCCCACCTTTGTAGTAGATGGCGTTCATGTGCCGTGCGACAACGTGGCAACGGTAAAGTGCTTACACGCTTGTTTCAGTAATTTTATTGTTGATGGCCACTCCTAGTGCTAACTTCTCTTGGATCTACGAGGGAATCTTTTATAAGATCATCTTTATGAGTGTGGTAACCAATGTCCATAAGAAGAGATAAAAGAATGGGGACGAGAAAAAGGGTGAATATGGCCGACACTCCCAAGCCGCCAATCAAAGCGGTACCCATGCCTCGGTAAAGCTCAGTACCGGCTCCTTCACCTAACGCCAGTGGAATCATCCCGAATATACTGGAAATAACTGTCATCATAATGGGCCTCAGTCTGGTTTCACAGGATTTCAAAAGTGACTCCCTCTCGTCCATGCCAGACTTAATATTGTTAAGCATCTGGTGAATTATAAGAATGGCATTATTCACAACGATACCGGCAAGAATAACGATTCCTAACTGAGTTAATATATCGAATGTAATCCAGTTCCAGCTTCCAGCAAGAGCCTCTGCGTCAGAGACTTTCCACTCTCTAAGAATATCCAGAATATTTTGTCTTTGTAAAACATTATTACCAACAATCCCCAAGAATGACCCAGATACTGCAAGAATGACTGTGAACATTACGATTAATGGGTGTAAAAAAGAGGCAAACAAGGCCACCAATAAAAGATAGATAAACCCCACTGCATAATAAAAACTATTCAGAAGAGATTTTTGTGTCGAAGCGAGTTCGTCGGCTGCACCTCCTACACCCAGCCCAAATTTTTCACCTAAGGTTTGTCTGATCGGAGCCAATTGTTCACTCTCAATCCGATCTATCACCTGTTGCATTGGAAAATCTTTTTTCACCTGAACTCTTAGAACGATAGCACGTTCTTTCTCTATGTGATCGATACGTGCAGGACCAGCATCCACTTCAATATCTGCTAAGTGACCTAAATGTGTCATCTTATTTTCGTCAGTCCAAACAGGAAGATCCTGATAATCATTCAAACCAAGCTTGGTTTCTTTCTTTCTTTGCACTAGGACAAAATCAATGGGCTCCCCTTGATCGTTATATTCGCCCAAGTATTTCCCCGCATTAAGTGACTCAATAATATCTCCCATTTCATTCATTCCCATATTAAGCCTTGCCGCCTGTTCGCGACGCGGGATAAACTTTAACTCTGGGTTGCCAAATTTGAATTCCGGCCTGACTGAATGCACACCTTCACTACCTGATAATTTTCCAATCAAATCCAATGCGACGCTTTTTAGTTTTTGAATATCAGGACCAGTAATTTCTACCTGGAATGTTTTGTCAGCGGAACGAAATATTGGCCTTTGTACTGCGAAAGCAAATCTATATCCAGGAATCTTAAAAATCTCTTTTCCCATTTCTCTAGCCTTGATAGCCATTTTAACTTCTCCGCGCTGTCCCGAAGCTAAACTCCTTTTTACAATGGCACCACCACCGTTAAATCGAGGTGCAAACACAGTAAAATTACGGTCCACATCCTCCATTCCAACAATCTTATCTTCATACGGTGCAAAGTAATTCATATTTGTTTTGGCAGGTACCCCAGCTACCGGCTCGATCAGCATAAAAACCATATTAGTGTTGCCATAAGGAAGGTAGTCTTTCTCGGGAAGAATGGTAATACTCCATAACATTACCGTAATGATTCCACCGATCACCCCAATTTTCCCAATGATCCCCGTAGTCGACTTATCCAATAGCCGACTCATGAGCTCTGCATATACTTTAACTACCTTCGAACCGAGAAGAACCAACGGACGAAGCAACGTACGATGAAGAAAGCCCGGCTCGTAAATCTCGCCTGGACTAAGACGAATCAATAAAGTGGTTAAAGTTGGAATAACCGTAATGGAAACAATCAAAGACAATGCGATACTGCCGCTAATGGTGATCGCAATATCCCGAAACATCTGACCTGCTTCCTCTTCAATAAAAACGATCGGAACAAATACTGCCAAAGTAGTTAGTGTAGAAGCAAGTACCGCCCCCCAGACCTCAGCCGCACCATCATAAGCCGCCTTAAACACACCTTTTCGCATAGTAAGATGACGATAAATATTTTCTAGGACAACAATGGAATTATCCACCACCATGCCAACAGCGAATGCCATACCCGCAAGAGAAATAATATTAATACTACGGCCCAAAATTTTAAGAATAATAAACACCGCCACCAAGGTGACGGGAATACTTATGGCGATAATAAGGACAGAACGTACCGACCCCAAAAATAACAATAGAACTGCAACAGCTAACATAGCTCCAAGACTAAGGTTCGACTTGACCAGTCGCATTGATTCATCTATGTAATCTACATCCTTATAAACAATTTTCAGCTTGAGTGGAATTCCTCGATTAAGTAGCTCCTTGTTCAATTTATCTACCATTTTTGCTGCTTCGTTACAGGTTTCCACCACATTAGCCCCTGCCTTTCGAATCACACCAAATCCATTAGATAATTCACCACTGATACGGACCAGAGAATCTGTTCTCTTGTAGCTGTCCTCCACAACCGCAAAATCTTTCACTCTAACCGTATGATCTCCATTTCGCCTTATAACTGTTTCCATAATTTCACTAGCACTAGAAAACTCTCCTAACGCACGTACCGTGTAAGCCCTTCCCTCTTCATCGTGAAATCCTGCTCGAGTATTCTGGTTTTCATCCCTTAGTCGTTTAATAATTTCATCGTAAGTGAGCCGCAGGCGGGCAATACTATAGGGATTAAATTCAACCCGCATTTCTCTTTCTTCCCCACCAAAATGCCAAACGTCCGCTATCCCAGTAACTCTGCGTAGTGCCGGGATAACAATATCCTTTCCAATTTCATACATATAATTCTGATTTATTTTCGGCATTTGTGGGTCTGGTTTATCAAAAACAATCCACATGATTGGATTTGAGTTATCGGTAGACACGCTTTTAAGGGTGGGTTTGTCCGAAAGTACTGGGAGATCTTTCACTTGCTGAAGTTTATTATTAACATCGATCATCGCAATGTTCTTATCCGTACCCCACTCGAACTCTAGGGTTATCGTACTCAAACCATGCTGACTGCGAGAGGTCATTTTCTTTAAACCCTCGACTGACTCTAGTTGCTCTTCCAGACGACGGGTGATATTGCGTTCTACTTCATTTGGAGATAGGCCAATATATTCTGTGCGAACTTCTATAAGGGGCTTGTCAACCGTAGGTGTAAGTTGACGAGGAAGGGTATTGAAACAAATGACACCTACCACCGCTGTGAGGGCTATCATTACAGTAACAGAATGGTAGTTACGTATAGATTGGTCGATCAGCTTCATCAGGTTTCCGGTTGATCAGGTTTTGTTCTATTTTTATTTTGCTTTGGCGCAGTATTAAAATCAGTTTTTGCTTCAGATTCCAGATTAGTGGGGAATACTTTTGCGCCAGGAAATACAGCGCCTGATCCTCTAAGAATTAATTCTGAATCTGGTGAAAGTTGATTCGTAAAATCATCTATCTCGATAAGTTCGTTCCGCTCTTTATAAGCCCTTACAGGAACAAGGTGCGCTTTGCTTTCTTTAACTACATAAACAACGGTTCCCTTCTCGCTGATTACCAGAGCAACGGAAGGAACATGCATTACATTTTTACGGACACCAAAGTTCATCATTCCTACCAGCGTAAGTCCAGGGAACAAGGCACGGTTAGGTCGATGCAATTCCATCTGGGCGCGTATGTTGCCAGAGTAAATATCTGCATCTGGTATCACTCGCAACTTACCACTCTGCTTAAATTTAAAACCAAGCTCCTTAACCCAAAAATCAATGCCTTTCAGTTTCTTCAATTTATTGCGATATGATTGGGGTATTTCAAGAACTGCTTTTAAACGGGAAGAACTGACCATTTCGAAAACTGGCGATCCTACTTTTAAAAAAGCTCCCTCCTCAATTTTTTTATGTACGATCACCCCGTCAAATGGCGCGTGAATTAGCGTTTTCGAAAAATTGAGTTGCGCCATCTCTAGCCGTTTAACAATCCCTTCACCTTCTGCCCTAAGTTGCTGAATATCTTCTTGGCGAGATTGTTTGGCAGCTTCAAATGCCGCCCTACTTTCACGAAGTTTTTCCTTAGCCTGCTGAGCTCTGTCATTTACCTCATCAAGAATCGATTGGGCAGTTACTCCATCTTTTACCAACTTTTGGAACCGATCCTGTTCCTTAATAGCTAAATCGAGAGCACTTTCATTTACTCTAACCCTAGCCAATAATTTTTCTTTTTCTTCTGGTCGTAAGCCTTCAATCGCCTTTTTAAATTCTTCTTTAGCGGCGGACAATTCTGCTTCAAGCTCTTCTACCTCAAGTTCGTATTCTCTAGAGTCTATTCGTGCCAAAAGATCGCCACTCTTGACTATATCGCCTTCTCTTACTTCAACTTTCGTAATCTGCCCTGCTACTTCTGAGTTGATGATCACGCGTTGTTCTGCATGAATATTCCCAACTGTGCGAACTTGATCTATCACATCTTTAAAAATGATCTTACCAATTTGAACCGGCAGAGAAAGTTCACGCTTCTTTTTTGCGACCTCTTTTTTTTCCACACAACCCGAGGACATAAAGAAAATAACTTGAACGGCAAGAACACTTAAAAGACCGACCCTCATCATAGATAAAATTTTTGCTATAATTATCGCCATAAATATATTTTCAGATATAATCTCTTTTTAATAATCGTACTAAGTCCTGTGGGATGATATACACACTATTATGAAACCCACCTTCTCTAATAATCCTTGCCCAATTAAAGAATTCGATTACCAACTATTGGATACCGGAAACTTCAAAAAACTAGAGAGATTTGGACCTTACATATTTGTTCGCCCTGCCCCCCAGGTTATCTGGCCTCCGCAATTACCTGAAAGCGAATGGGATAAAGCCAACGGTGAGTTCCGTCACCACAAGGGAAAATCAACGGGGGTGGCGAATGGATCTTTCGCAACCCAGTTCCAAAAAATGGCTGGCCACTCCGATTTCAAAACCTTATTTTCACTGTCCAGACCACCTCATTTGGGCATTTGGGATTATTTCCCGAACAAGTCCAAAACTGGGACTGGATTGCAAACCAGGTCAAGGAGCTTAACGGCAATAAACCCAATGTTCTTAACATGTTCGGCTATACCGGGGCAAGCACATTGGCGGCGGCTGCAAATGGGGCAAATGTCACGCATTTAGACGCTTCTAAAACTTCCGTGACCTGGGCGCGAAAAAATTTAGAATCTTCTGGACTCGCTGATTGCTCGGTCCGCTGGATAGTGGATGATGCTGAAAAATTTCTCCAACGTGAATATCGCCGTAACCGAAAGTATGATGCCCTCATCATGGATCCCCCATCTTTTGGACGGGGCCCTAAGGGAGAAGTTTGGAATATAGAAACCCAAATGACTACATTGCTAAGCTTGTGCAAAACTATTTTATCTGATTCTCCTAAGTTTATTTTATTAACCACGCATTCTCCCGGGGTGTCCTCTCTGACTCTAAAAAATATGTTGATCAAGTTTTTGGTCTCGCCTGATTCTGGGATGTTTCAAACAGGAGACATGTCTATATACGATACTGGATCAGGTCTTCAACTTCCCAATGGCTTTTACGTCCGCTTTTCGGCTAACTCTTAAAAAGGAATTTATGGCTCTTGAGTTTTATAATTTAATCGCAAACCATGCAAGCAAAAGTCCTCGGCATCCTGCAATTATTGACGGCAAAGCTACCATCACCTATGAACAATTACTGGAGCAAGTTGAGAATTTCTCAGGCGGGTTAACCGATTTAGATTTAAACTCGCAAAGCAAACTTGGGCTACTTTGCCTGAATCAAAAAGAATATTTAGTCGCCTTGATGGGAGCTTTTTTAAAAGGTATCACCGTCATACCCTATAATTTTCTATTGCAACCCGAAGATTTAATCTACATTACGAAAGACGCGGGTATCGACTCTATTGTTGTTGACTCAGCATTCATCAAACCGGAAACCATTTCATTTCTTCAAACTTTTAAGAATAAAATCGTGGTTGGCCCTACCGACCCCATGAAATTAGGCAGTAACTCACTAGCATATGAATACTTTTTGAATAATGCCCGCCGTTCTAAAGCAAAATTACGACATGAGAGAAAAGACTCTATCCCTGACATAATTTTATACACTTCAGGAACAACAGCAAAGCCTAAAGGAGTGATGCTTGATGAATCTCAATTTTCTTCAAATAGCCAGGACACTCTAACTCATATTCCAATCACATCCGATGACCGTGTCATTGTGGCGTTACCCTTGTTCCACTCATTCGGAAATATTATGGCATTGATGGTTTTCATGGCAGGCGGCACACTCATTCTTCTAAAACAATTCGCGCCTAAATCCATTCTTCAAAGCATTGAAGAACACAAAGCAACTATTCTTCCTCTAGTGCCGACTATATATACTTTCCTAGTCGATCTATTCGCCCGAGGTGATTACGATGTTTCTTCCCTAAA
>JBGTUV010000062.1:0-6607 GCA_041938985.1 Candidatus Nitromaritima sp.
TATGAAGAGATAGAATATCAAAATAATAGAATTATCTTATCTGAAAAAATTCAAACTAATTGGGAACTTGTTAGAGCGACTATAGCATTGGCTGAAAATTATAGTTATCCCTTAACTAGATATAATGAAGCTAATGAAACTTATAATAAAGCATACTCATATAAATCAATGCTGCATGATTTCAGACAAGAAGAAGTAATAATTAATATAGGTATGGCAAATACTTATTTTTTCCAAGGTAACTATTCAAAAGCAATTGAATATTATAAAAATGCTATAAAAATTTTATGTGGAAAAATACCAACAAGAACTACCGCTGTTAGCAATTTTAACTCATGGGGTGGAAGAACCAACGGTAGGAGGTGACACACTTGTTAGAATAGCTATAAATGCATTTAGAGGAATCGTCAAGTTTGAAAAAGCAATTGATGCAACTAAAGCATATGATTCACAGATAATTAGTTTAATAAATCAAAAGAAATCCACGATAAGAAAAATCATGGAATTGTAATTGGACACGGAACCGATACAATGGCTTACTCTGCTGCTGCTTTGTCATTCCAACTACCGGAAATTTCCAATCCTATTGTTTTCACAGGTGCTCAGCGTAGCCCCGACAGACCCTCCAGTGATGCGCATCTAAATTTGGTTGGAGCTGCCAAAGTAGCAATGACCGATCTTGGAGAAGTTGCTATTGCCATGCATGAAACTACAGATGACGAGAACGTAGCTATTTGGAGAGGAACTAGAGTTAGAAAGGCTCATTCCTCTAGAAGAGACGCCTTCGTATCGCCAAATGAAGGGGCTCTAGGTGTCGTGAACAAAACTGTTGAACTAAAGGAGGAAGTATTTCTTGAGCAATATCTTCGTGTACAAGAAGAGTTTCCATGGCATTGCATGCCGCGGGATATTGCAGTTTTGAATCCAGAGCAATCGAAATCGCCTTATCAGGGTCCGCTTTTGAATCAATATACCCATGACAAATACCTTCGGAATGACCCAGAACGGGTATCCGGGTATTTTCCTGAATATATTTTACAAAATCGTTACTTCCACGCGGAACAATAAGATTAATATTTTTCTCTTCCTTTAGCATATCGACCACTTCAGAACGCGTTTTAATCATTTGCACCGATCCAGTAGGTACTCCATCAATCTTGTCGATAGCATCCGTAATCAATGAAACAATGATTTCATTTGAATATTGGGCTTCTCTGCCCCCTTTAAGAATAACGGCATTACCCGACTTAAGACACAACGAAGAAATTTGCGGCACCGCATCAGGGCGAGACTCAAAAATAGCCCCAATCACTCCTATAGGACATGTCACCCTGTATAAAGTCAAATCTTGATCCATTTCCATTGCCATCTGTTGCTGGCCAACAGGATCTTCAAGCCCGACAACACTTCTAATTCCTTTAGCCATTCCCATGACCTTATTTTCATTTAAACGAAGTCGGGCGATAAGCGGACCAGATATATTTTCTTTTTGTGCAAACTCAAGATCTTTAGCGTTCGCCTGAAGTATAGAAGCACAACCTGCCTCAAGAGCTGAAGCCATTTCCTCCAAAACCATATTTTTAATTTCGACGGACAAATGAGCTAGTTGCAAAGACGCCGCTTTCGCTATAGAAGCAATTTGGGATACCGTTTTTTCAGTTGCCATGATTCTTCAATTAATCTTAAGTATTTAAATCTAGATTGGGTAAAAATTTTGTCTATTCTTAAAAATACAGTTTTATAAACAAACTAAATATCTAATTTATAATTTATCATCGTTTGTCGCTTGCAAGTTGTAAAGTTTCCAATAGATTCCCTTTTTTTGCAGTAATTCTTTTTGTGTCCCATATTCTGCCACATGCCCCTCTTTAAGAACTAAAATTTTATCAACATTCTTTAAGGTCGAAAGTCTATGCGCTATGATAATCGATGTTCTCCCACGTATAAGCTCTTTAATCCCATTTTGAACTTGAAGCTCCGTTTCCGTATCAATGCTTGAAGTCGCTTCATCCAGCACAAGAATTCTGGGATCTACCGCCAAAGCCCTAGCAAAAGAGAGTAATTGCTTCTGACCAAGTGAAAGCAAACTCCCTCTCTCTCGGATATTCTGCTCATACTGATCTGGAAGGCAATCAACAAACCGGTGCAGATTGACTGACCTAGCAATCGATTTAATTTGATCGACCTCCAAGTGAGAGTTCCCCAGGCGAATGTTATCTAAAATACTTCCCGAAAAAAGAAAAACGTCCTGCTGAACTAATGATATTTGCCGGCGCAGGTCGTGCTTGTTAATTTTATTGATAGAAATACCATCCAATAAAATATCTCCTCGACTGATTTCATAAAATCGGCACAAAGCATTAACAAGTGATGACTTTCCCGCTCCCGTTGCCCCGACAACTGCTAGGCTTTCACCCTCTAGAAGAGAAAACGATATATCTTTTAATACATCTTCATCTTTTTTATAAGAAAACCAGACATTGCGGAACTCAATTTCACCGCGAACCTGTTTTACCGTTTGTGAGGAATGAGAATCAGCTATATCCTCTGGTGTATCGAGTAATTCAAAAGTTCGCTCCGCCGACGCAATAGCAGTCTGAATAATATTAAATTTTTCAGCCAGATCTCGGATTGGCTCAAAAAACTTTTGAAGATACTGTAAAAATGCTACTAAAACGCCCAGTTGAATCTGATCCTGAACAAATTTTCCACCTCCATACCAGATTACCAGAGCCATCCCAAGCGCACTAAAAATATCAATCGAAGGAAGATAAATTGCGTTGTAATAAACTGACCGAAGGTCCTCATCAACTTTATCTTTATTTATATTTCTAAATTTGTCCTCATGACCCTTCTCTTTATTAAATAAGTGAACCGTTGACATTCCAGAAAGGTTTTCTTCAAGAAACGAATTCAACCGGGTTATGTGGGCACGGTTTTTTCGCAAAGCATCTCGTGCTCGAATCCGATAAGCCCAGGTTGCTAGGTATAACAAGGGGAAAACCAAGCAAACCACGAGCGCCATTCGCCACTCCAAATAAAACATCATTGAAAAAATACCCACTAGAATAAACAAGTCGCTAAAGACGAGAATTAATCCCGACGTCAACATTTCATTAAGCACTTCAACATCGTTGACTACTCGCGTAATAAGCTTTCCTATTGGATTTCTATCAAAAAATTTGAATGACATTCGATGCATATGAGCAAAAGTTTCTGTTCTCAAGTCATACATCACCTTTTGACCAATGTATTGCATCAAGTATGTCTGAATAAACTGACAAACGAATGCCACACCTAAAACAACAAGATAAATTAATGCAATCTTATTTAATCCTTCTAGATCAGATACAGCGATATAATCATCGATAGCAATTTTGGTGAGAAAAGGCCCCGATAGACTTAATATGGAAACACAAAAAAGAAAAAATACTGCCAATAATACTAACGTTTGGTAGGGTTTTAGATAAACGACTAACCTTTTGAATAAAACCCAGTCACGGGATCCATCTCTTAAACTTTCTTGGTGCAATTCGCTCATTGCAGAGTTATCTCCATTTCCATAGCAAGCGCCTGGTTTTTATAAGTCTGCGCATACTTTCCATCTAAATGAAGTAATTCATCATGAGTCCCATCTTCTACTATTTGCCCATCGTTAATTAAAATAATTCGATCTGCCTTACGAACTGCTGTAAGACGGTGGGACACCATTACTGTAGTAATTCCAGATGTAAATTCCCGTATATTTTTTAGGATGTTATCTTCCGTCTCCGCATCTAGGCTTGAAAATGCGTCGTCAAGCACAAGAATTTTGGGGCGCAAAAGTAACGAACGTGCAAGAGCAACCCGTTGAATTTGCCCCCCAGATAAAGATACTCCACGTTCGCCAATAATTGTTTCCAGACCATTAGGGAATCGGTTTAAATCCGCTAATAAACCCGATTTTTTAACAACATCATCAACAACATCATTTGAAGCCTCATCTCTTCCAAAAATAATATTTTCTCTAAGAGTGGCTGAAAACAAATAAGGCTCCTGATCAACATACCCAATATTTTTACGAAGCACCGAAAGTGGAATTCTACGAATTGAATGACCACCAATGAACAAAGTATCCTCATCTACCTCATACAATCGGGGAATCAATTGAGCAAGAGTACTTTTGCCGGAACCTATCACACCAACTACAGCAAGAATTTGTCCTGAAGGGATTTTTAGTTGAATATTTTTTAAGCTTGGCTTGTCTGTCTCTGGATACGAAAAGCAAAGATCACGAAACTCGATATCGCCTCTAAATTCACCAATAGAATTGACGGTTTTCGCATCGTCTACAATACCTGGTCTAGCTAAAAATATTTCCTGTATCCTACCCATTGCAGCCTGTCCTTTTTGAGTAAGATTAACTACATACCCTATACCCATCATCGGCCAGGACAACATTAACAAGTAACCATTGAAAGCCACAAAAGAGCCTAGTGACATTTCTTTAGCTATTACCGCTTCACCGCCTACCCAAAGAGAAATCATTGCGGCAACGCCAACGGTCAATGTGAGTGAGGGGGTAAAAATGCCAAACAATCGAGTCACGCTCAAATTCTTATGAATATATTCTCGGTTAAGTTCATCAAATTTTTTCTTCTCAGTTTCTTCCTGAACAAAGGCGTGAATGACACGAATTCCAGAAAGGTTTTCCTGCACATGCGATGTTATTTTTGACAAATGTTGCTGCACAATTTCATGACGACGTCCAATTTCAGGAAGATATTTCAAGAAAAGGAAAGAAAGAGCCGGCAGTGGAATAAGAACAACTAGAGTTAATGATGGGTTTATCCAAAGCATCAAACCAACACAGCTAACTATAATCACTGCACAGTCAACCAAGATAAGCAAACCCAAACCTACAAAATCACGGACCGCACGCAAATCATTAGTTGCCCGTGACATAAGATCCCCTATTTTTTGTTTTTGAAACCATGATTTATCAAGAGACAGAAAATGAGAAAAAAGATGGTTGGAAATATCAAATTCGACTTTGCGAGAGGGGCCAAACAAATATTGTCTCCAACCAAAACGCGATAACGCTTGCACGGTAGCTACGGCGAAAAGCATCCCACCAAACCCCAAAAGATCTGAGTCCGAAGGATTATTTGGAAGTTCATCTACAACCATTTTCAATAACCATGGAATCGACAAACCGGCAAGGTCTGCAAACAAAAGAGCCACAATGCCGATCGTCATTTCACGGCGATACTTACGCATATACGGCAGATAAGGTTTTATTTTTCCCAGAATCATTCTTTATAAAAAAGGAGTGGTATTACGTGTTTGTCTCTTGAGTAAAAAGTCAAACAGTGGCATGAGAAAGGATCATGACTAAAGTTCCCAAGCACAACGAAACAAGATTTTTATAGCCTTTCTCATGTTCTTCATAAACTGTGGGTAAAAGATCACCTATTGAAATAAACAGAAAGGTTCCTGCAGAAATTCCAAGTGCCGTGGCTACTACATAATCATCTACACCTTGAAAAATAAAAACTGCGACCAACGCTCCGACGGGAGTCGCTAATGCAAAAATGAACATTGATAACAAAATCTTCTTTTTGGTGTACTCTTTTCCTTTGACCAATAGACTGCTCAATGCCAGAGCAGCGGGAAATTTATGAAGTGTCACGGCAAGAATGATAATGAAGCTCAAGTTCATCATAGTCCCTGCGCCGATGGCAATTCCATCGAGAATACTATGGAAACCTATCCCGATATATGCAGCAATCCCGATTTTATGGTAATCGCACTCGCCTTCTTCGCAAGGGTGAACCATAATAAATTTCTCCAGAACAAATATAAGAAGAAACCCAAACATCACCGAATAACCCAATTGCCTGCCAAGAACCGTAGAAATCTCTGGCAAAACATGAAAAAAAACTGCACCAAGCAGAATACCCGCACAAAAACTGATAACAAGGCGAAAAGTTTCTTGCGTCCATAGCTTGATTGTTGGTATCCATCCCCCAATCATAGTGATCGAAAAAACAAACATGAGAAAGGGATAAAAAATTGCTTTTTCCATATGCCCTCAAATAAACAAGAAGGATTTTTTGATTAGACTAAAATACTCCAACCTCCCAAAAACCAGACTTATTTTCTAGTTCTTTGACGCTTAATTGGATAAAATGGTTGCAGAATTTACGATTAAATTCATATGCAATACCATTGAATTCAAAATGCTATGAAGAGTCGTTAAACTTAACATAAATGGATTCAATTATCTATCAAGAGTCAATCTATCCGCTTTTTCAATATTCCTATAAAGTTTTGTTAAAACTTATCACTTAGAAAATAAAGAATTATGCATGCAGTTATAATAGCTGGCGGCAGCGGCACCCGCTTCTGGCCAAAAAGCCGAGAAAACCTTCCAAAACAATTGCTAAATATATCCGGCCAGGAAACACTTATTCAGAATACAGTGGGCCGGATAAGTTCTATAATTTCTGCTGAAAACATATGGGTAATTACTAACGAACAACACGCGTTCGAAACCTGTTACCAGTTAAAAAAAATGGGATTCCCTCCATCGCAGCTTTTAACGGAGCCAATCGCGCGTAACACC
>JBGTUV010000063.1:0-6550 GCA_041938985.1 Candidatus Nitromaritima sp.
CTCTTGCTCCGACTATTTAAAATAATGGGTTACGGTTTAGGCCGTAGCCCATTTTTTGTTTGGGGTGGCAGTGGTCGATGGAAATGCTTGTGCAAACGGGACTAGTATATTTCAGCCACTATCCTTAACGGTGCTCCGCTACCTTGTCCGATTTTCATTGGAAGGGCGATGACCCTGAATCCTTTAGCCGGTAACTTTGAAAGGTTGGCAACGTTTTCAAATCCTGGAACATTAGCTGCTCCAAAAATCTGATGCGCTCGGAAATCTTCGGATTGTCCATAGTCCAAACTGGCCGTGTCTAATCCTACACTAGCGACTAGACGCTCCTTTGTAAGAAAGTGTGCCGCATCTTCAGCAAATCCCGGAAAGTGGAGATTTTTAGCATCTCCTTGGGCATCGGTTCCTAAATACTTTTTCTTATCTGGCCAGTACTGTTCCCACCCTGTTAGAAGGAGGACAATAGAATGTTCGGGAATCTTTCCATGTTGTTGTTCCCAGTCGACGAAATCGGATTTCCCCACACGATAATCGGGATTGTTCTTAGTTTTAGACCTCACGTCTACAACGACTCCCGCAGCAATGAGTTTTTCCAAAGGGACTTGATCTATTCTCCATCTTCCTTCAGAAAAATGCGCTGGCGCATCCATGTGAGTTCCACCATGTTCTGCTGTGGAGAAGTTGTTTGCTTCATACCAATATCCACCTTTAGTTTTGCCCCGATGAACAATTTCCATTTCGAACGATTTGCTGGTAGGCCAGTATATGGTGGTTTGGTTAAATGAGTGGGTCAAATCCACTAAGTGTAATGCTTTTACAGGTTCGGCAAAAACTGCTGAAACAAAAGCTAGATAAAGGAGACTAGAACAAATACATATGCTGTAATGCTTTGTGATAACTTTAACTCGAGATATGCTTTTACTTTTCGGTTGGTTTTGCACCATATTACCCCCATATTGCTCCGTTATAAAACGATGATTGAGAAATCAGCAGATCTATATCTAGGAGTGTTGGAGATGAAAAGTTCTTACTTACACACCCCTGTTACAAGTTAACTTATATTAAGGCAAGTATGTTTGCTGTGCCCATGTATGTTAGACCAGTGTATTTTGATTCAGAGACATTTGTAATATCAGAGTGAGCTCTATAAACTATTTTTATTCCCTATACGAATTCGATTTACTAACAAATGTGCTAGACGAATGGGTTCGGGGATTCGATACTTGTTGCAACATGCCAAAGCATATTTTGCAGCATTTTTAAAATCGATTTTATATCCAGGCGATACAAAAATCGGTTTGCAAGAATCTCTTGATCTTAAGACTGTTCCCAAGGTATCACCATTTTCATCAATCAATGAATTGACTGACCCTTTTTTTTCTCTTGGTTCCTTATAGTATCCAGTCAATTTATTCTTCGCGCAACCGATTGTCGAGCAGTTCAGTAAAAGACCCATATGGCAGGCAAGCCCAAATCTTCGTGGATGAGCTAGTCCCTGTCCGTCAAAAAATATAAGATCAGGTGTCATTTGGATTTTGCTAAACAATTCCAGTAAAATAGGAGCCTCTCGGAACGAGAGTAATCCAGGGACATACGGAAATTTTAACAGCCCTTTAATACTATATTCACCAATCAATTCAAGGGATGGGAAAGATAGAATGATTACCCCTGCATAAACAACATTAGTACCCTTAGAAAAACTAATATCAGCGCCAGCAATAAATTTTGGGGAAAAATTTTTCCAATTCAGACTGATTTTACAAGCTAGATTTCGTTGAATTTTGGCTGCTTCTTTTGGAGAAACATCCCATGAATGGAGATGTTTAATTTTCATTTTCAACTCCATTAACAATGACGGGGTAATCCAACCCTAAATAGGAGTTGCGTGGTGGTTAATTTACTATTTTATGGTGGTGCTTTTTGGCTCGCCTGTATTGTATTTACCATCGACCTTTTAATCCCATCGGGCGTTGCCGTTGGTTTGGGGTATGTAGTTGTTGTTATTGTGGGGATTTGGTCGCCCTCACGCAAATATTATTTTTGGGCGGCATTCATTGGAACGATGTTAACAATATTAGGATGTTTTGTTTCACCGATAACTGATGAACCAATGCATAGATACTTACATTGGGAGGACATTACTAATAGGATCCTGTCAATAATAGTTCTTTGGGGGTTTGCATTTCTTCTCTATAAGAGAAACCAAGGAACTGTCCATAAGTTGAAACAAGATCTTTGAGCTATAAGAATAGGTGGTTCTAAAAACTTTACCAAGCTAAAAGAGGAAAAAGTCGACACTTAACCTAGTTGTGGTACTAGCATGTTTTTTTTGGTGATTTTAACGTCTATTGATTTGAAAGAGGGAGTTCGTGACTTGTTGTCATACTCTCTTGGTACCAAGATGTTAGCTTCCGGATAATACATCATCACGTTCCCCGCTTTAATCGGGTACTCCACTACCTCTTGGTTGTCTAGGATGCCAGTTGCATTTTTTACTGTAACACGTTCTCCTTCCTGAATACTTAATGAATGAATGTCCTCGGCATTCATGAAAATGACGTCACGGGATTTTACTCCTCGGTATCGGTCCTCTTTGTCATACACAACAGTATTAAATTGCCCTTCTGATCTTACAGTCATAAGTTTGCAGGTGAATTCCGCACTTGTTTTAATGGACAATTGAGGCATAGAGCACACAGCAAAAGTTGCCCGTCCATCGGTTGTTGGAAACTCTGGCGAATGCAAAATTCGTCCAGTTATATGAAATTCCTCTTTTGTTTGGTCAATCATTCCTATTTTCTCAAAACCGGGAACAATTTTTCCAATTAGATCTCTGATGTTTGTGTTTGGTTGGAACTCTTTCCATTTGATAGGGCTTTCTTTCAATACTCGTGCTGCGATATCTGAGATAATATGTCCCTCGCTTCGAGGACCAAAGTGTCGTCCCTTCCCACCATCACTTAAGCGAATATAGTTAAACATACTCTCCTGTGTGGTTTTTTGTGGTTCTTCATCCCTCGCAAGAACAGGCAGAACGATTGTTGCTTTTCCACGTCCTCGAAAGTGTCCTTGGTTGAGAGTAGTGTTCATGTATAAGATAAAATCTATCCTACTTAGTGCTTCCTCAGAAAAACTGGAATCTGGGTTTGATCCAAATAGGTTTCCACCAAGGCACCAGGCAAAATTAAAATTTCCCTGATGCGCAAACTCCATGCAACTCAGTGTATCCAGACCCTTGTTTGTTGGAAGTGAAACGTTGAGTTGTTTTTCCAGATTATCAAAAATGACTTGTTTTAATTTTGGAGTGAATCCTACCGAACCAATTCCTTGAACATTGCTGTGACCACGCAATGGGAGTAGTCCTGCATGTTTTTTGCCTACCATTCCACGAAGTAGTGCTAGGTTGACAACTTCCTGAATATTGTCGACTCCATGAGCATGATGGGTTAGGCCCATGGCCCAAGCGAAAACCACATTTTTCGCTTGGGCATATTTGCTTGCAATATTTTCAATTGTTGCTCGTGTAATTCCCGACACCTTTTCTATTGATTCCCAGGTTGTTGCGTGAATTGATTCTCTGAAAACTTCAAAATTATTGGTATGGTTCGAGATGTAGTCTAGATCGATAGTTCCTGAATTTATGGTTTCTATCTGAAAAAGTCCTTTTGCTATACCTTTAAATAATGCAATATCACCCCCAATGTTTGGTTGAATATAACTACTTGCGATGTCTGATCCTAAAAGTAAGCTTCTAAGATCAGATGGAACACTGAATCGTTCGAGTCCCCGTTCACGCGCTGGATTAATAACGATGACCTGACCGCCACGGCGGCGGGTTTCCATTAATATGCGCATGAAACGTGGATGGTTACTGGCTGGATTGGCACCGATTAAAAAAATAAGATCGGCGTTATCTAGATCTTCAAGCTGGATCGTTGCGGTACTGGTTCCAAGGGTATTTGACATACCTACACCTGATGCTTGGTGGCAATAGTAGGAACAGTTGTTGACATTGTTTGTTCCGAAAATACGTGCGAACAACTGAAGCAGAAACGCGGCTTCATTGGAGGACCTTCCGCTTGCATAAAAAAATGAATTTTCAGGTTCAGTTGATTTTAGTTGATCAGCAATTCTTTCAAGCGCGTATTCCCATGAAATTTCTTTGTAATACGAGCTTTCGGGTTCGCATAACATTGGGTTGACGAGTCGACCCGCCCGTTCCAATTGGAAAGCACTCCAAGTACTAAGAGCGGCGATGTTATTTTGTTTAAAAAATTTAGAAGGAATGGCTTTCTGCATGTCAGAAGCCTGTGCTACAACAGATTTGTTGCATACTGCTGGGAAATGACCTTTTTCGTCACGCAAGCCCCCTTTTTGCCCTCCCATGCCTAGTGCACAGCTTTTGCATGTGTTACGGGTAAGGAGAGCTTGCATCATCGGCCCAAGTCCGCCCGCTCTTAATGATTTTAGAAGTGAATAGGAGATTGCTCCCCATCCACCCGCATTGCGGGGCCGTTTATATCTCATAACTGTGTCCAATTAATATATAACGCACAGTATCACTTATGAACAGTCTAGATAAAAGTTTTTTCAAAAAGGAAAGGAATCTCAGGCGGATCCAACCTCAATGTGGCCGGGTCATCTCGGTAGTCAGTTCATTTGTTTAACGATGTCCTCCATTATTTCTTACTTCTCCAGTCATTGGGACAAATGCAACAATTTCCACCACACGTTTTTTCAGGCCATTTTCAGTTTTAGTCAATGCTATGAGTTCCTGAGGCGCACGGCTTTTCCCAAGCGGCATAACAAGACGCCCCTCCATCTTGAGTTGGTCGAGAAGAGGTTCTGGAATTTTTGGGGCCGCCGCGGTGATTAGAATAGCGTCGAAAGGGGCTGCTTCCTTCCAACCTTGATACCCATCGCCATGTTTCACATGTATATTTTTGTATCCGAGTTTGTTTAGCAATTCACTCGACTCTCGCGCCAAGGTTTCGATGATCTCTATGCTGTATACTTCTCGCACGATTTCACCGAGCACCGCTGCCTGATAACCTGACCCTGTTCCTACTTCTAACACCTTGTCGGTCGAGCTCAATTCCGCAACGGTAGTCATCAAGGCAACGACATAGGGCTGCGATATGGTTTGGTTTTCTTTGATGGGTAGGGCAGAGTCGGAATACGCGGCTTCTATATTTTCAGGTCCGACAAACAGGTGCCTTGGAACTTTGAGCATTGCCTCTTTTACTGCATGGTCATGAATTCCACGATTCTCAATGTCGTTTTTTACCATCCTCGCACGGGATTCCTTATAAGAATCAGAATTCGTCGAGGAGATACAGGATAAAATGGGAAGGATGATTAACGCTAAAAATATCAAAAAACGAAAAAGGTTGTGTGAGGATCTATCCACTTTTAACCTCACCAACTAACATTGCTCCTAAACCAAACAGATAACCTTTCATAATGCCCCCTTTATATAAACCCACTAACAAAACTACCTTTACTATAATTTTTATAATGGTATTACGGGCGAGGGAATTTTTAAGAGTAGAACATCTCCTCGCGGTCACAGCTTGTGTTTTTGAGCGTTTAAATTGTCCTTATTTCACAATGATTCCTGCATACCCGACGACATGGTCCATGTCGCCACTTATTTCTCCGGAGGTCATGTATTTAGCCAAAAAAGCTTCTTTTGCACCAATTTTACGAGCACACATCATCATGATTACAGCCGGATTGACTCCACACATTGAAATATTTTTGTCGCGCACTTCGTTGAAAAGTCCCCTTGCATCGAGCCTTAAAATCTGATCGATCGCATCTTTATCTTTTTTGGACGCACTTTCATGAGTTTCGTAATGAGTCATGTCGGAACTCGCTACGATAAGGATACTACGCCCTGTTTGCTCAATCGCCGTGACAATCGCGTGGCATAACTCCTTACACTGCTCTATCCCCAGACGCATCATACAGATAGGGATAATTTTAAAATTATCACGATAAAATTGAAGGAAAGGCAATTGTGTTTCAATAGAATGTTCTTTTTGGTGTGCCTTGTTGTCTTTTTTAGCGATCGCAGATATTCGGCAAATCGCATCAGCTAGCTCATGGTCAATTTCAATCTTTCCTTGAGGCATTTGCCAGGTGCCCTCTGCCATAATCGAAACTTGTTCACCAGCCCCAGTATGATTGGGTCCTAGAAGGATTATCGTGTCAGGAATTTCAATATTTGAATAAACAGCTCCAGCGACTTCCCCGCAATAAATTAAACCCGCATGTGGAGAAATAATCCCGGTTGCACGAATTTTTCCCGAGGATTTAGTTTCAGCGCTTTGTTTGATATGACGTTTTATCTCTTTAATCAGTGAGTGACTGTCACTTGGATAGAAGCGCCCTGATACAGCAGGATGTCGGACCATAAGGGTCACCAACAGATGATATTTTTATGATTAAGAAATCTAATTCAATAATTTAAACCAAGATCATTCCTTTTTTAACGGAGACTTATCAGTTTATCTTGATAGAATATCTTTCTTTAAATGAGGAAATATTA
>JBGTUV010000064.1:0-6514 GCA_041938985.1 Candidatus Nitromaritima sp.
AAGTCACCGTGGAGCAAGGCTGGTTTTTCATCTTTCAAATCGAGCAGGAATTCAAGCTTTCCGCAAAACAGATCTAAACGTTTATCTATAGACGTTGGTAATCCTCTCGTTTTTCTTGCTAACTCCTGTTGAAAGCGAATGCGGTGTTCGCGAAAAAAAACCAAACCATCTGATTCTAGATTATTTTTTTGAACGGTTTTTCCTATAAAGTTGTCATAATCAAGGCCGTATTGCTCTTGAGTTTCCCTATGCATTTCAGCAAGCGCTTGTCCAAAACGACTGGCAAATCCAACCTTTGGAGAAGATGATTCAATATATTCAAGGAGTAGGAACTGTGGGTTGGATTCGGTCGAAATACCAAGGGGACGGGGAACGCTAGGGCCGTTCTTTGATCTTTCTAGTAATCGAAGCCCATCAGCTTCAGCGGTAAAAAAGTTTTTTGGAGCAGAGGGGTTAGATTTTAAAAATACTCGTTCACCATTAGACAATTTGAGAGCTTGCGTTTCATTAATGCACCCACCTCCAATGGCTTCGAAGCTTTTAATTTGGATGGGATTTCCGTAAATAGATTCTAATAGTTGGGAAAGATTTTCTTTCATCTAGAGATTCAAAAAGCGAGACTTGATATAGTCCAAGAGCGGAGGGCAGGTACGTTTTACCATAGAATAGACTTCCTCAAATCCCTTTGCTCCCCCGTAATAAGGGTCTGGGACATCTTGGTCACCGTTGCATTCAGGATCAAAAGAACGAAAAAGCATCAGTTTTTCTGGAGGGAGGTTGCTTGGAGCAATTTCTTCAAGCCTGGCTAGGTTACTATGATCCATTGCCAGTACCAGATTGAATCTGTTAAAGTCCGCGCTTTGGAATTGCCGAGCACGACTTTCTAATTTAATACCCTTAGATTGAGCTGTTTGACGCATCCTTTCATCAGGTAGATCACCGATATGCCAACCACCTGTTCCGGCTGAAGTAACTATAATCTTTTGGTCTAATTTTTCTTGGTTGACCAAGTCCTGAAATACCCCTTGGGCTAGTGGTGACCTGCATATATTCCCAAGGCACACAAAACTGATTTCGGCTATTTTACTCATCTCTGAGATTGATTTAGTATCAGATTATGTTTAATATAGCCCAGTCTTAAATGGCTAACGCCTATCATTTTAGGTGTAATTAACTGACCATTCAACTCAAACCATAACTAAAGTTAAAAAACAGGAGTTTCCTTTTGATCCCTCGATATTCTCTTCCCGAATTAGCCAAAATCTGGGAACCAGAGAACAAGTTTAATGTTTGGCTCAAGATTGAAATTTTAGTATGCGAGGCTTTGGCAAAAAGGCGGGAAATTCCTGCGTCAGCAGTGGTCGAGATAAAAAAGAAGGCTAAGTTTGACATCAAGAGAATCGATGAAATTGAAAAGGAGGTCAAGCATGATGTCATTGCTTTTCTAACGTGTGTTTCAGAAAACGTGGGAGAAGCTAATCGTTACATGCATCTAGGGCTCACCTCCTCGGATATTCTTGATACAACACTTGCCGTTCAATTGAAGGACTCGGCAAAGTTAATACTCAAAGAGTTACGATCCTTTCGGGATGCAGTAAAGGAGCAAGCTCTTCTTCATAAAGATGTACCGACCATTGGGCGATCGCATGGAATTCATGCAGAGCCCCTTACTTTTGGGTTAAAACTCGCAGTATGGTACGAAGAAACCTGCCGGAATATAGAGCGACTGAAACGAGCACAGGAACGGATCGCATATGGTCAAATTTCAGGTGCGGTGGGAACTTTCTCGAACGTGGATCCGGCAGTTGAGGAATACGTGTGCAAAAAATTAGGTCTTAAACCAGCACCTATTTCCACGCAAATAGTTCAGCGGGATAGGCATGCCGAATTTTTTACGACTCTTGCTATTATCGCAGGGTCAATTGATAAATTCGCCACAGAGATCAGGCACCTGCAACGAACAGAAGTGTTGGAGGCGGAGGAATTTTTTTCTAAAGGGCAAAAAGGTTCTTCTGCAATGCCACATAAACGAAACCCAATAATTTCTGAGCAAATGTGTGGTTTGGCGCGCGTGGTTCGAGCCAATGCAATCGCGGCGATGGAAAATGTTTCCCTATGGCATGAGAGAGATATTAGTCACTCCTCGGTGGAGCGAGTGATCGGCCCTGATAGCACGATTCTTTTGCATTACATGTTGAGAAAAATGACCGGACTAGTGAAAAAGATGATCGTTTATCCAAAGAATATGAGAAAAAATATGGAAATTACTGGGGGGCTCTATTACTCGCAGTCAGTTTTGCTTGCCTTGGTTCGCAAGGGTTTGTCACGGGAGGATGCATACAGCTTAGTTCAACGCAATGCGATGAAGGCATGGGGAGGAAAGGGTGCTTTTATATCACTTTTAAAGAAGGATAGTGAGATTAAAAAATATCTTTCAGGAAAAGAATTGGACAAGGTATGCAACATAAAAGACCAGTTAAAAAATGTAGATCAAATTTTTAAAAGAGTTTTTAAAAATAAAAAATGACAATAAAACGGCTTGAAAAAGTTTATGAAGGGAAGGCTAAGATACTATACGCCACAGAAGATCCCAGTTTAATGATTCAATATTTTAAGGATGACGCTAGTGCTTTTGATGGTGTTAAAAAAGGAACCATTGTCGATAAGGGGGTCATCAATAATGAAGTGTCAAATTGTATATATCAATACTTGGAGGAGAAGGGGGTCAAGACACATTTTGTGGAGCAGCTCAATGACAGAGAAACCCTTGTTAAAAGATTAGATATCATCCCAGTGGAGGTAGTTCTTCGTAATGTAGCTGCGGGAAGTTTATGCAAGCGTTTAGGGGTTGAAGAAGGGAAGCAATTTAATCCCCCGATTCTAGAGTTTTTTTATAAAAATGATGACTTGCACGACCCGCTAATCAATGATTGTCACGCAGTTACTTTTGGCTGGGCGACCCAAGAGGAACTCGACATGCTTAGACAATATGGATACAAGGTTAACGATTTGATGGTGGAATATTTTAAGGAGCGAAAGATCAGGCTGGTCGACTTTAAGCTTGAATTTGGACGGCATAAGGGAGAGATCCTTTTAGGAGACGAAATCAGTCCTGATGGATGCCGTCTGTGGCATTCAGAGACCGGCGAAAAGATGGACAAAGATCGTTTTCGCTTTAGTATGGGAAGTGTCGAAGAAAAATATCGCGAAGTTTATAACCTTGTCTGTTCAAATAAGGAGTAAAAATATTCAGAAGGCAAACCGCAGGTGAAGTTGCTGATGTTCATTAAATATCTTTACACTGCACTTTTACAGGCTGGGTCATCGAACAGTCTATGGATTCTGTCCTGCCATTAGTTACAGCAGCGCAAGCGGTACTCATGCCAGTCATTATAGTGTCTTCTTTTGCCATACCTTCTACCTCTTGGCATGACTGAACCCCATTGTATTCAACACAAATTTCACATTCAAACTTACTCCCAGTCCATATCATCGTAAAGGATAGGTAACCGATAAATACTAGAAACACGATAGTTACTATACTTCCTTTGCTCATGGTGTTTTTTCCTGAGTTAAAAGCTCTTTTGGGGTGGTTAAACCACTAGGGACAAAGTATTCCTTGCGGTAAAATATGAGCTCATTCAGCGACTCCCTAATATCGGTCAATGCCATGTGACTTTCGCTTTTTTTGGGAAGTTTGGGCCCATCTGGATACCAACGACTAACTAATTCCTTAACTGACGTTACATCAACGCTTCGATAATGCAAATAGTTATGAAGTTTTTTCATATACTTTTCAAGAAATTTACGATCCTGCCCAATAGAGTTTCCGCAAAGGGGGGAAGTGTTTTCTGGGCAATATTGCTGAATAAATTCCAGAGTTTGTCGCGAGGCCTCATCATGAGTAATTTTTGACTTTCGTACGCGCTCTACCAGTCCAGAGGCATTATGATGCTTCTGATTCCAAGCATCCATACGATTAAGAATTTCATCGCTTTGGTGAATAGCCAAACAAGGTCCTTCGGCTAATACATTTAGATCATAATCGGTCACTAAAGTTGCAATCTCTATAATGACTTCTAGCTCAGGGTCTAGTCCTGTCATTTCAAGGTCTATCCAGACCAAATTAAGCGCAGATTGTTTTTTCATAAGTCTCTGGAAGTTAAAAACTTGATGATGTGAAAAATTATTCCCAATTAGATATTATGTATTCATTAAATAAGTTTCCTAAATTATAAAAAATTGGGTTTGATTTCAATTTCAACATAAATTTAGTAAGGAGACGAATGAGAAGAAGTTCAATTATCATTTGGGTGAAAATGGAACCTAGTTAAAGGAATTCTATTCCACGAAAACTATTACTTTTCAATGGTTTATTTTTGATGGATTCGCTTGAAAATTGTAAACCAGTTTACTATAAAACTGAAACAATTGCTCTGATTTCGAATTATCTTTTTAGTGCGTGGGGTAAAAAAATAGGGGAACGGTTTACTCTTAAAGAGAGACCGTTCCCCTAGTAACAAGAGGAGGTCTGAAAGAAGAAAATGGCACAAACCAAATTCCCCTCAGAAAGGAGGAGGAACTCCTAGATGCGACTATACTAGAAAAAATATTAATAAATGATTAACTTTAGGTTAAAAATTTTTAATGGTTGTTTTTGATGGAGTTTTGAACTAAGTGGTCATAAGTAAGAAAGTTGTTGCTAGCGATCCAGAAAATTGCGCAAAAGTTTAATTGTTTTATTTAATAGGAAAGTTGGTTTTTTCATGCATAGAAATTGAGGAGAGGTAATTTTTAGAGTTAAACACAGCCTTTTCGTAAGTATCGTGAATAAGTTTTAGGTTGTTAGCAAGCCACAGATTTGAAAAGTGAGGGGGGAACTTTGCAAAGTGTTTTATTTGCGCGATCATGACTCGAGTGTCTCGATACCAGGAAATATTTTTCTTTTCCTTAAACAATTTATTGGCTTTCAAAAGCGTTTTGATCGCGTTTTTTGAGTCACCATTCCCAAATAGGGATAATCCAAGTCCCACATAGCTCAATCCCTCCCTTGGTTTTAGGGTGATGGTTTTTTGATAGGATTTGATGGCTTCGGGAAAATTTTTAAATGCACTTAAAGAGTTAGCAAAACTAAAATGAGCATCAAAACTATCTGGGTGTGACATTGTGGTTATCTTTAATATGTCAATTGATTTTTGGAATTGTTTAAGTTTTAGATAGGTGGTGCCCAGTTTCAACTGAGCATAGATAACAAAATTGGGATTGTTTTCTACCGCCCTGAGTTTTTCCCATGATTTTGTAGCTTCTTCCAAAAAACCATTATCTTCCAAGGTCTGCGCCTTTTTAAACAACTCTTCAGGACTTATTGCAAGCGCATCGCTTGCTACTAAGGTATTAAAGAAAAATAAAAAAGATAATAATCGCAAGAAAAACATGGCTAGGTCCAAACTAGACAGCAAAACTTGGTTTTTCGGGAATAGTTGAAGTAGATGATTCTTTGAGAAGAATTTCTTTTGAATCAACCAATTCCTGTAGAGCCTGTTTAAGGGTGCTCAGAAAAAGGTCCTTGTTTTCTGTGATGTGGCGGACATCTTTTGGCCTCACATAAAAAATATTTGAAGCTACTCCTTCCCGCGAGTCTAAGACAGCTCGTTGTACTTCCATATTAAACTGCGAAAATATTCCTGTCAGGGTCATAAATGTTCCGTGTAGGTCGTGTGTTTCCACTTTTATTGAACGGCCGATTAGCTTCACTTTGAGTTTGATATCTTGTCCTTTGGCTTGTTCATGAGAAACGGGAAACGACCGATTTTTAAAGATCTGGGACAGAGGCTCCTGGTCGACACAAACCCGTCTTAAATCATCCTTAATCTGATTTTGAAGGGTAAAAATATCAGCATAGTCAATAGGAGTGCCTGTGGAGTTAACGATTTTAAACACATCAAAAACGTGGTCACGTAGAGTGTGGATATTGGCCTCTACAATATTCAGTTTGTTAAAGGCGAGGACTGCTGAAAAACTATAAAGCAAGTTTGCGCGATCTTTTGAGCAAATAACCAATTCTGAGTTTTGTGCTGGCTTGAAGAGGAGTTCACAGGCAAACGCTTCATTTGACCGGCAGAATTCATTATAAACTTCGAGATGAGACTGCATGTCTCTAGGGAGTCGAACCATTTTAAGAAAGTCCGCCTTAACTGACCCTGTAACAGCCTGTCGTTTTTTATGGTGCAGCGTGTGTTGGTAAAACATTTTTAACTGTTCAATTTGGGAAAGTGACATCTTCATTTTTGTGCCTCCCCTATCTGAATAAGTAAGCAGAAGAAGCATTTTTAGGAGCTCTATATCATGGTTGACTAGGTCCCAGATCATATCATAGGTATCGTCTTCTTCTGGATCGAGAAGGAGGAGGTCATGCATCATCAAATGCTTTTCGACCAAAAATGACACATCATTTACGCGACGACTATCTTTACTGTACCCTAGGTTTTCCAAAATTGGTGGGACAAGGCGGGCG
>JBGTUV010000065.1:0-6510 GCA_041938985.1 Candidatus Nitromaritima sp.
CTTCTCAACTAAAAATGGTTTTGCCCCCATCTGCTTGGCTATTTTTTGAACTCCATATTTTTGTGCCTGATAATGTTTCACTTCCCACAGCGTTCTAAATTGCCAAGCAATCAAACCCAGTATTTTTATCGGGTCTTCCCCATGGTCTAGTTGGTTTTGCAACAACAGCAGCGCCTTCTCTGTTTTTTTTTCCTTAAGAGCTTCCGTCAACGAAAAAGCGTTTTCCACTTTCATATCCCCGACAAGGTCTCCTACCATGGACTCTGTAATTTTGTTTTCCCTTCCTGCATAGGCCATCGCCTTTTCAAGTTCTTTCGCTAAAATCCCCGGTTTAGCTCCAATCCGGCCTACCATTTTTCGGGCTGCGCCCGAACTCAAATCATAGCCAAAAGATCTAGCTCGGTGTTTCACCCAAGTAAGAAGTCCCGCTTCTTGGGGCGCTTCACAGGACAACGCCCCTTGTTGAGTTGTTAGATTTTTATAAAGTTTTCGTTTCCGATCCACCTTGTCTGCTGTAATTACCAAACATGAATCCAATCCTGGATCGGCAACATATTCAAAGAGTTTTTTTTGATCAGAATCTTCTATGGTTGTTTCATGTAAATTTCTAACAATAACAAGTTTCATGCCTCCCAGAAAAGATAGTGTCTTTGCCGCCCCAATCCAATCACCCACTGATGACTCACGAGCCTCAAAATTTTCTAGATTAAAATCCCTATTATCTGGTGTGATCAGCTTGTGATTTAGCACCCGAATTATTTCCAAACGGTAAAAACTTTCTGCGCCGTAAAGAAAATAAAACGGGCCAATCTTTCCCTCGCCAATACTATGAATTATTTGATCAGCCAACATTAGTAACTAATTAAAACCGTTCGATTGTTATACTGACTAGCCTGTCAGCAAGATCAGCATATGCTTCCTTGAGTGCTGTGTGTTTTGCCGAATCAGAGTCTACTACGCTGGAGGTAGATCGATAATCCCATTGAGTGGTAAATTTCTGATTAAAAATTATTTTCTTTTTAATCCGATCATAAGCCTCAACTTGAATTCCTAAGCGCACAACATATTCTTCCGCCGAATCTTCTGAGTTAAATGCAACAGCTCGCAATTGGTAGTCCGTCAGAGTTCCACGCATGAGGAGATCCGCCTTCCTGGTATCAGCAACCTTGAGCCGACCATCCGAGATAAAAGCACGACGAATTGCATCAGTCGCATCTCTTTGAATATTTGGTTCGCTCGAAGAATTCTTGAATACAGGAATGGAGATAGCGCGAATATGCGGGGGAAGAGTTGATCCGTAACCAGCAAGATGATAACCGCAACTCGATAACAACAAAGCAACTACCAGAAAATATAAAGCACCGCGAAGGAATTTCATCCCCTTTATTTCACCACAATATTAACTAACTTGCCAGGAACCACAATGACTTTTTTTATTTCCCGATCTTTTGTTTGCTCCTTTATCTTACTATCATTAAGAGCCAAACTTTTAATATCTTCTTGGCTTGCACTCGCTGAGACCGTAATTCTTTGCCTCACCTTACCATTCAGTTGAACTACGATCAACAACTCCTCTGTTGTCGTAAAATCTTTATTAAATACTGGCCACTCCACTTGAACTATTGAGGTTTCATGGCCCAACAACGACCACATTTCCTCCGCAATATGTGGAGCAAACGGAGAAAGAAGAAGAATCAGCGTGTCAAAACTTTCCCTAACTATAGCTCTAGCACCATCGCTATTGTCTTTAAGCAAAACCCAGCTATCGCGGAAAGCGTAAAGATGATTCACAAACTCCATGACCGCTGCAATCGCAGTATTAAACTGCATTCTGGTTTGAATATCATCTGTCACACGACCAATCGTGACATGTGTGATACGCCTCAACTCCCGTAACTCTTTCGAATCAGTTTCATAACCTTTGGGTATAGAGCCCGCTTGCTTGATATCACTCAAAAAATCATCAAAAATTCGCCATACACGTTTTAAAAAACGATAACAACCTTCCACGCCTTGACTGTTCCACTCAAGGTCTTTCGCGGGTGGGGCGGCAAACAAAATGAACAGCCTAGCTGTATCAGCCCCATAATTTTGAATGATTTCATCCGGATCAACCACATTGCCTTTCGATTTCGACATTTTCGCACCGTCCTTAATAACCATCCCCTGAGTGAGTAAACGGTCAAACGGTTCATCAGATTTTGTAAATCCCAAGTCCTTAAACACAAGATGAAAAAACCGCGAATAAAGCAAATGAAGAATCGCGTGCTCTATGCCGCCGATATACTGATCCACCGGCATCCAGTAGTCTAAATCGTCTCTATTGAATGCAAACTGATTATTATCTGCAGATGTATATCGGTTAAAATACCACGAAGAACATACAAAGGTATCCAACGTGTCTGTTTCCCTTCGTGCCAACTTCCCACATTCAGGGCATTGCGTTTTATAAAATTCAGCAAGTGTTGTAAGAGGAGACTGCCCTCGGTTACCCAAGTCAACATCAAGGGGTAATTGAATAGGGAGCTGATCTTCTGGAACCGGTACCAACCCACATTCGTCACATCGGACAATCGGAATCGGTGTACCCCAGTATCTTTGACGCGATACCCCCCAATCACGTAAACGAAAATTCACCGAAGCCTTACCAATTTTTGTACCTTCTAGATATTCACACACTTTGCTTTTCGCTTCATCGCTGAAAAGTCCGTTGAATGAACCTGAATTTACCATGACACCGTTAGCAGAAAACGCTTCTGTCATATTAGACTCGTCTAGCGGGCCTTCTACGGGTTGGATAACCATGCGAACGGGAAGGTCGTACTTGCGCGCAAAATCTAGATCACGCTGGTCGTGAGCGGGAACAGACATGATTGCTCCAGTCCCATAATCCATCAACACAAAATTTGCAGACCACACAGGTATATCCTCTCCTGTCAGTGGATTAACTACATATGCTCCGGTGAAGACCCCATTTTTTTCTCCTGTTTCACTGGTTCGGGTAACCTTATCTTCCTGCTTGACTTTGTTTACAAATTTTCCAACCGCAATTTCCTGTTCTGTTCCAAGGGACAACTTGGTTACCAGTGGGTGTTCTGGAGCCAACACCATAAATGTCGCCCCATAAAGAGTGTCCGGACGAGTTGTAAAAACCTTGATGACCTCATTTTTTTCTTTTATCTTAAAATTAACTTCGGCGCCGTAGCTTTTGCCGATCCAATTGCTTTGCATTGCCAGCACCTGCTCCGGCCACTTACCTGATAGCTGCCTGCAACCCTCCAGTAATCGGTCAGCGTAGTCTGTTATCTTAAAAAACCACCCTTCTTGAAATCGATCTTCCGCTTCACCATCGCAACGCCAGCAGCACCCATCAATCACCTGTTCATTCGCCAGAACTGTGTTACAAGCGTTACACCAATTGACTTGTGATTTTTTTCGGTACACTAATCCTATTTCATAGAATTTTAAAAAGCACCATTGATTCCAGCGGTAATATTCTGGACGACAAGTAGCAATCTCCCTGTCCCAGTCATAACTTAATCCCAAGCTTCTTAATTGTACTTGCATGGCAGCAATGTTATCTTCTGTCCACTGAGCTGGGTGCGTATTATTCTGGATAGCAGCATTTTCGGCTGGCAATCCAAATGCATCCCAGCCAATCGGGTGTAGCACATTAAAACCTTTCATACGCATAAACCGCGCAATCGCATCACCAATTCCGTAATTTCGCACATGACCCATATGAATTCGTCCCGATGGATAAGGAAACATTTCCAATAGGTAGTACTTTTTTTTCGAAGAATCGCGCTCTGCCTTGAAAGATTTATTCTCTTCCCAATAGCTTTGCCACTTCACTTCAATGGACTTAAAGTTGTACTCTGACATTACTTTTATTTATGTAAATTAGAAATCAAAACCATGAAAGAATAAAACTCTCTTCCCGAAGAACGACATAGTAACGAAATTTATCTAAAAAATCGACCTTCCCAAATATCACTACGCACTCTCGAAAACCACGGCAGCAACTTTTGCCACAATCCTCTCGATGTTATAATGCTTACATTATGGTGGACACTTCTGGAGTCATTGGAGCAGTATTTATAGTTTACGTGGGAATTATGTTATGGATTGGCTACACCGTATCCCGTTCTACCTACTCTCCTACTGACTTTTTTCTTGCCAACCGATCTCTAAAGGCCTGGGTTACCGCCGTTTCTTCGACGGCCAGTTCCGAAAGCGCGTGGGCAGTACTTGGGACTGTCGGACTCGCGTATAAAGACGGGCTCTCCGCATTATGGTTTTTTCCTGGTTGTCTCCTAGGATACGCATTGAATTGGTTTTTTGTTGCCGAACGATTAAGAAAACACTCTCGTGAGAAAAAAACTCTCACTATTCCTGATTACCTTGAAACACACTTTACTGACAACACTCACCTTATACGTATCATTTCAGTAATTATAATTTTTGCCTGCATGATGGCCTACATCGCAGCTCAGTTTTTGGCCATTGGGAAAACTTTTGATGCCATTTTTGGCATCCCGCATCTTGTAAGCATTCCGATCGGCGGAACCATCATCATAATTTACACCATGATGGGTGGTTTTCGTGCTGTTGCTTGGACCGATTTTATTCAGGGGCTTATAATGGTTGTTGGATTGGTCGTGCTGTCCCTAGCTGCCGTACTAGAGCTAGGGGGGTTCTCTGTAATAGCGCAAAAAGTTAACGAAACTGCCCCAACAGCCCTTACCTGGATGGGAAGCAAAACTACACCCATGTTTTTGGGATCAATGCTCGGTCTCCTAGGCATCGGGCTCGGTTATCCTGGTCAACCACATGTGATCACCCGCTACATGGCAGCAAAAGACTCCAAAACAATTAAACAAGGCATGTGGATAGCTTTTGGTTGGGGAATATTGATGTACAGCTCAGCAATTCTTCTTGGTATCTGCGGACAGGTTCTCTTCCCAGGTTTGGCTGATGCTGAACATTTGTTTCCAATTGCAGCCGAAAATCTACTTCCTGTTTTTTTCACTGCCATTGTGCTGACTGGAGTTCTCGCTGCAATTATGTCAACAGTTTCATCCCAAATTATTGTGGCGGCATCTGCTATAGCACATGATATTTATAGCAAAGTCATTCATGTTTCACTTACTTCAAGTCAAATTATTAAAATTAGCCGCCTAACTATATTCGCAATTGGACTGGGCGCAATGCTTGTGGCGCTCATGGATACTCGTGTGATTTTTTGGTTTGTGCTATTCGCTTGGTCGGGACTTGGCGCTAGTTTTGGGCCTGTAATTCTATTTACACTATACTCTAAAAAGGTAACTCGAAATGGGGCGATTGGTGGCATGTTGACTGGCTTTTTCACCACGATTGTCTGGAAGGCAGCAGGGCTATCCGACACTATCATTTACGAACTAGTTCCTGCATTCTTGCTATCTTCTTTTGTGATTTGGGGAATAAGTCGAAAGCAAGTTAATCGATAATATTTAATCCTGCTAGTTGAGTTTCAATAAGATCAGCCATTCGGTGGGATGCGCCCTGGTGATGCAGTATGAATCCTCTTGCCTTTCCTTCCAGTTTAGCTCGTTCAGTTTTATTTAATAACCAACTTCTGGCTGACTCTTCCATTTCGTCCGCATTACTTACCCGAATGCCAAGTCCACTTTTAATTAATTCGTCTGCATTATGCTGATTATTTTCCACAAACGGTCCGAATAAAACCGGTTTGCCTTGAGAAACCGGTTCAATCAGGTTGTGTCCACCACCTGGAGCTATTAAACTTCTTCCCACAAAAGCGAAATCGCAGATTGAATAAACTTCCACTAACTCACCTATGGTGTCCAACAAAAGAACGGAAAAGTTATCACCACTGTTACCCAGTTGGTCAGACCGGCGTAAAAAACTGGTTCCTTTTGACATGATGATTCCCGCAACATGCACACACCTTTCAAGTCTACGCGGAGCTAAAACCAGAATTAAATTTCCAAATTCTTCCCTTAATCTGCCATGAACGTCGAGTATGATTTCTTCTTCTCCTTCATGCGTACTTCCAGCTACCCAGACCATGGAAAGTGGTGCAATACAAAGTTTCTGGCGAGTTTTTGCTCGTTTTTCTTGAGAAGGATTGGGAAGTATGTCGAACTTTGGATCCCCAACCACCATAAGACGGGATTTCTCGACGCCAAGCGATTCCAGTTTATTTTTGTTGTGTGGATTTTGCATACACAACATAGTAAACCTGTTGAATTGTTCCGAAAAAAAAGAGCAAAACATCTTGTACTTTCGCATAGAACGGGAAGAAATCCGACTGTTAAATAACAATGCGGGCACTCCTTTCAAATACAAAATATGAATGAATCCAGGCCAGAACCCTGTTTCAACCAACACAAACAAATCTGGATTGATTTTTTTGATCGCAGTCCAAGTAAATATAAAACAGTCAAGGGGAAAAAAGAATACGCCGTCAACATCGGAAAGCTTTTTTTTCGCTGCTTCAAATCCAGA
>JBGTUV010000066.1:0-6384 GCA_041938985.1 Candidatus Nitromaritima sp.
CGGGATCCAAGAAACTGTACTGAGTTAGCAACTACTTCCAATTTATTCCTTTTTTGGCCATCACTTTCCCAAGTCGAGAACTTCAGATATCCTTCAACAAATGCTGGTCGCCCTTTACTTAGATATTCGGCACAGTTTTCACCTTGCTTGCCCCAAACGGTTATATCAACAAAACAAACGTCATCCTTCCATTCATCTCCCTGTTTGAACTTGCGGTTAACAGCAAGACCAAAACTTGTCACGGCAGAACCGTTAGCCGTAAACCTCAACTCCGGGTCACGGGTCAAGTTACCCATCAACATTACCTTGTTAAAACTAGCCATAGTCGAACAAACTCTATTAAGTGGGCCAATCAAATACTGCTATCAAATTTAATCTAAATTATAAAAATGTTTTATTACTTCAATTTTTTGCTGGTTTTTTCTTTTCTTCTTCAACCCCATCCTCGTATTCACGTTTCATTGCTAAATCAAGGTCTTTATCATCCAACCTAATCACAAGAAATTTAAGGATAAGATCGTACAACTTGTAATCTGCTTCAAGGGCAGAAACTTTCAAACTCTCACACGTATGGTAGATATTGAGATAATAACCAAAGCGACTCTTTTTGACCCGATAGGCCAAGCGCTTCTTACCCCACTTTTCCACTTTTATAATGGAACCGTTGTTTTTAGATAGAAACTCGGTTATTTTCTCAAGTACCTGATCAACTTGGGCTTCATCCAAGTCCGGTTTAAGAATAAGGACACTCTGGTAGGATCTCAAGGCATTCCTCCTCATGGGTTCTTAAAGATAGCCTCAGACAGTAAGTGCTGAAGCGAGGGGATAATATAATCTGGCGATTCTCGCATAGGCTTAAACTAAAATCAAGTCAATTTCATAAGACTAGCCTAAAACAAACCAGTAGTTCTTACGAATGTAAGGAGTAAAATCCGCTATTTCTTATCAAAACAAAATAAAAACTTTGAGAATTTTAAGTCTATTTCTATTCGTTTGCGAATCTATAGGGTGCGGATTGGAATTCCCATCCCCACCTCCAAATACATTCTATAAGTATAACGAGTTAAAGGTCGGCAGGGGACCAGTATATTTACTCACTGTTGACTTAAACTTAGATGGTTTTTCTGATTTGGTATCCGCTAACGCGGAGAACAACACACTATCGGTTCTGCTAAGCAAAGGTGATGGAAGGTTCAAAAAAACACTAACATTTCCCGTTGCGTCTGAGCCAACAACTATTACCACGGGTGATATCAATGGGGATAACATCCCAGACCTTTTGACAAATTCTCGTGGTGCAGGACAAATCACAATCCTCCTTGGCTATGGAAATGGATCTTTCCGCAGGCTTCCTGGTGTTAAAACGGGAAAAGTACCGCTCGCGATCATTCCTGCTGACTTTAACGGTGACGAAAAACTTGACGTGGCCGTAACTCTTACCTTTGACAAAATGGAAATCTTCTTGGGGTCGGGAAATGGTGCTTTCAAAAAGGGAGAAACATACCCAACTGGGTCTAGACCATTTTCTGGAGTGTCCGCAGATTTTAATGGAGATGGTAATATCGACATCGCTTTAGCAACTAGCAGTTCTGCATCAAGTTCTATACGTCTTTACATGGGTAAGGGAAATGGATCTTTTTTTAAACCTAAAACCCTCGCAAAAGGATTAGCTCCTTTAGCTCTCATCAAAAAAGACATGAATGATGATGGACTACAGGATTTAATTTTCAGCTCTGGCAAAGGCGACAATATGTATATGCTCTTTTCGCGAGGCGACGGAACTTTCAGAAAAGAAATAACTTTCTCTGGCGGGGGTGGCCCCATTGCCCTCACGGCGGGCCATTTCAATTCAGACAACCAAGTTGATATTGCGGTTGCTAATTCTAGAAGCAGTAATTTTTCCTTGGTCATGAGGACTACCAACGAGTCATTCCACTACCCTACTCGTGACTACGTGGTCGATGGAGGAACACCCCTCGCTATCACCAGCGGAGACTACAACAGCGACGGCATGACTGACATTGCGGTTGCCAGTAGCGCTAAAAACACCATCGAAGTATACTTGCAACGGAAAATATTTCACTGAGCCGGTGATTTTTCCACCAAAAATCTTTTTAGTTTGAATGATTGAACTGTGGAACAAAATCGAGTTTTCTCCATTTATTGAAGTAATAATTTATATCACCATCACGGGTAGGATAAATTTTTGCATATTTTTCTGACCCATCCAGCTGAGGCTCTATAATTACAATTTTTTTATCTAGCAGTTGGGTGGCCTTGTTAACGTAAAGAAATGTATAGGGCTGATCATTAGCAATTATCCTATGGAGTTGCCTTGTCATTTTAATTTGTTTTTCTTTTTCGTACTCCTGACGGATGCGAACAATGAGCCTATCTACTTCTGGATTTTCATAACCAACAAAATTAAGTTGCCGTTTCCCGGTTTGACTAGAGTGCCATATCTGAAATAAGTCCGGGTCAATCCCCATACTCCATCCAAGAATAATCGCGTCAAAATTGTGTGTGTTGACAAAATCTTTAAGAAATACCGCCCATTCAAATATCTGAGTATTGCACTTAATGCCAATCCTACTCCATCCATTTTGCGCAATGGTAAGTATATTTTTTCGAATAGAATTGCCATTATTCGTAATGAGGTTGAATTCAAAAACATTTCCATCCTTTTCGAGATATCCGTCATCGTTCTTTTCCCAGCCGAGTCGATGGAGGATCCTAAGCGCCTCACTGGGATTATAAGGGAGGGGTTTAATATCCTGGTCATACCAGTCCGTCATTTTTGCATAGGGTCCCGTCACCCTCTCCCCTTCTCCGTAAAGCACATACTTTATGATCTGGTCAACATCAATTGCCATTCCCAGCGCCCTCCGTACTTCGGGTGAGCTGAAAAGCGGGTTTCTAATGTTATATCCGATATAAGAAAAAAAATAACCCAGACTGGAGAAATCCTGATATTTATTCTCTCCCTTAAAACGCGCCACCTGATGAGGTTCAACGCTGTAATTATCAACGGCACCAGCATAGAATTCCATTTCACGGGTAAGTGGATCCGGAATTACGCGCATGATGTATTCCTGGTATTCGGGAGGCCCTTCCCAATAGTCATCGTTTCGTTTGAGACGTATAATTTCGTCTGATCTCCATTCGGCAAATCTAAAAGGTCCGGTACCTATTGGATTTCGGTTAAACTGGCTATCTCGAATAGTGAATTCTTTTGGATCCTTCTTGTTAACAAGAGCCTCTTTTGTCAATGCTTCTTCGTTTAGAAGGTGCTCAGGTAAAATTCCCATGGACCAAGAATTAATCGCTGGCGAAAACAATCGTTTGTAAGTAATACGCACCTTATAAGGTCCCTCGGCTAGCGCATGTTTCACCGGTTCGTAATCGGAACGACGGGGAGAAGCAGTTTTCACATCCATAATAGACTGGTAAGTAAAGAGAACATCACCAGAATCAAATTCATGCCCATCATGAAAACGAACACCACGTCTCAAATCAAAAGCTATAATAGGATTGTGTTCGGTCAATGGAAGAATTTCAGCGAAGTGGGGTTTCAAGCGATCGTACTGACTTGTTATTTTCGCACTGATAAAATCATCGTAGGGGAATTTGTTAAAATACTCCCCCCCAATCGATTCCTTGATTGGATTGAAAAAATCCTGATCAATGCGGTTGAGAGTAAATTTTATTCGGTCGGGAGAACGGAGAGTGTAAAAAATAGGTTCCATCCGTGGACGACCTTTTGACGCTTCGGGTAACCCATCACTACCCAAAATGGGCACTTGAATTGACCCTTGAACCACTTTACCCGGGACCAACTCAATGGCCTTAATATTCTTAATTCCCTGCTGGTTTTTCTCTAGTAATGTTTTTATATAGTCCACCCAGTCCGCAGAACTTGGTAATCGGTTTTTAATTTTTTCAAGGCGATACCGAGGATCTACTACAAGAAAAACCTCCTCGGTCTGAGTCCATGAAGTCGCCAGGCGAGGTCTATACTCAAGCTTGTCATCCAATGCAATCAAACCATCAAAAACCAAACTATTTATTGAACTACTAGCTGTGTCTGCGCTAATGACAGGGTTGAGAATTTCTGCGTCTCCAGAAGAACCTCGGATGTATTTTTTGAGACGTTCTGGGTTCCCTACTGCCTGCTTGTCGTAGGTAGGGACCCAAAAGAAAGACTGGGCTAAAAATATTATAAGAACCAGTGGGAAATATATTAAAAAACGTTTAATAAACATAACCCATCATATCAATTGGCAAAAACAGTACCAAGGGAATTAGCATTGGAAAAAACCTTAGTGAACAATCACCTACAAACCAATACATTTACAAAGAAAATAATTGACAAGCATGAATAATCAAGTTATTTCTCTTGACTTAGGAGATAATTATTTATATATCTCTTTGAATCAACATCTGTTGAGTTGGAATAACTTTTAGGATTAGTCGCAAATATTTTTTTTTTAACAGATAGGATCGGAAAGTTATTTGCAGAATATGAAAGTTTAATCTAACGTGGTTAATATTCTTAATATTTAAACTAACAAAAAATAAGGAAACGAACATGTCAACTCTCATCACTGACGAGTGTATCAACTGCGGAGTTTGCGAGCCAGAATGTCCCAACGGGGCTATTTCTGAAGGTGAAGATTTCTACGAAATAGATGCAGACCTATGTACGGAATGCGTGGGTTTTCATGGAGAAGAAGCCTGTCAGGAAGTTTGCCCTGTAGACTGCTGTATACCAGACGAAGATAATAGAGAAACAGAAGAAGAACTTTTAGTAAAAGCAAAAAAAATCCACACCGACCAGGAGTTTCCAGAATTGGCTGACCTGACAGAAAAAACCTCGCTATTTCACAATCCTAATCGTAAAAATGCTAATCTGTAATTGGTGAATTCTAAATAATTTACCACCCTGATAGAGCCATACGAGATATGGCTAAGTAATCTTGCTATCTTTCCGCAAGATATAAAAATCGTCAATACAAATTAATCCGACGGCAGAAACTGTGTCCAAAACAGACCGCCGTAAACTACCTAAAAGTAAGGTTTTTTAGTGCCACACAATGTAACTACGTGCCTAGAGATGTTAAATAAAACCCCTATTTTTTTACTGGTAAAGGGGTAGTGGGAAAAACCTTTTTTTTTGCCTAAAATGGTTTGACACCACACGATATTGTGTATATTTTGATACCAACTACTAGATATAGATTATCTGGTCTCAGAGGGCAACACAGGAAAGCCGTTTAAAAGCCGTATTTTAAAGCCGACTCTCCCGAAAGTCCTCAAAAAAATTTGAAGGGAGCGAAACATGATTTTAAAAATCAACCTGTCGCAATCTTTTGGGAATGAACCAAAAAGATCTAATATTTGTCCTGAATGTGGAGAGGCTCAGGTATTGGAATGGGATAGTGTGGGCGATGGACGAAATATTACCCTAACTTCTTCAAGCCATGAAGAGTGTTATGAAAAGTATCGGAAAAATATTCAGGAAAGCCGTTTAAAAGCCGTATCTTAGCCGACACATTTTGATCATCAAAATCATCAAAAAATACCTTTTCATCTTTCTCGCACCAAGTTCTAACCGATTCACTGAAACGCAAAACTCTTTGTATCGCTTCTAATTTATCCATATAAACCTGACCCTGCATAATTGCTCATTATCTAAACCCATTAACAAAACTACCTTCACGCCTTATTTTATAGGGTTTATTGACCTTCTTCAACGGCTTTGCTTCCACTCCCGTTAGCATTTATCCACACGCCGGAAAGAGCTTCCCGCAATTGCCGATAAACTTTCCCAAGTCAGAGCAACTGCAGGTCGCCAAGTTACAAACCGTACACTCGATAGACCCGCCGAGGTCATTTCGTAAATTGCACCAAGCAAAAATGAATGGTTTGAAAAATTCATTGTTTTGTAATAACCCCGAAAAATATTTCCTTTGCGGAACATAGGGTTTTTATCTCATCGATACTTAAATCCCGTAATGCTTCAACTTCATGTTGTGTGTATTTGAGTATTGTAGGGTCGGGGACTTTAACCGTTTCATCTTTGACTAAGTAAATTGACTTGTTCAAATAGCCAGAAAATATTCTTATCCAACCCTGTTTTTTGTATATATGACTTACTTCGGTAGTAGAGCCAGTCATTTTTTCGCTTAATGCGCTTTTTACGAGGTCTTCAACCAAATCTTCGTTTTCACGGTTTCTTTTAATTTCCTCGACTGCGTTTCTTGCTGTTTCAACCCAACTCATATCAAAACTCCATTATTACTAAGGCGCATTAAGCGTATTATGCGTATTAAGCCTACCTTTTTACGCTTTATGCGCAGTGTAGTTTCTGGCAGAAAAATATCT
>JBGTUV010000067.1:0-6316 GCA_041938985.1 Candidatus Nitromaritima sp.
TCTAATCCACGCGATGCGATATCTGTTGCAACCAGAACTCTCACCCTTCCGGACCGAAATTTTTCTAGAGCCTGCAAGCGCGCAGGCTGTGATTTATTCCCATGAATTGCCTCTGTGGGAATTTTCACCTTGCTCAATCTCTTTGCTATCCTATTAGCTCCATGTTTAGTCCGAGTAAAAACTAGAGCCCGTTGAATACTTTCATCTTCCTCTAGAATAAATTCCAATAAGTCAGATTTGTTTTCCCGGTCCACGAACAAGACTTTTTGTTCAATTTTGTCAACCGTACTAGATGGGGGGTTGACGGTAACTTTCACCGGGTCACTTAAAAAGTTTCTAGAGAGCTTGACGATTTCGCTTGGAAGCGTTGCCGAAAATAACATAGTCTGCCTACTGGATGGAATAGCCGAACAGATTTTTTTGATATCAGGAAGAAACCCCATATCCAACATTCGATCCGCTTCATCCAAAACAAGGACTCCAACCTTATCTAAACGTAGTTGCCTCTGGTTTAAAAGGTCTAGGAGCCTTCCAGGGGTAGCAACTAAGACATCCACACCACGGGATAAAGCACGTATTTGTAAAGCAGGTCTAACACCACCATAAATTACTGCCTGCTTGATTCTAAGGTGGCGCCCATAAACTCGAAAACTTTCACCAATCTGAACAGCCAATTCTCTGGTTGGCGCAAGTATTAAAGAGCGAACACCTTTTGGGCTTACAGCTTCCCGGTTTTGCTCTAGCCACTGCAGAATCGGCAGAGCAAACGCCGCTGTTTTTCCAGTTCCTGTCTGAGCGCACCCCAATAGATCTCGACCTTTTACAAGATAGGGAATAGCTTGCTCCTGTATAGGCGTGGGCAGAATATATTTTTCCTCATGAAGTGCTTGGCAAATAGGATTAATAAGATTTAAAGTTTCAAAACCCGTTTGCACTGATTGAATAGATGAATTTGCTAACATAATTTCCTTTTAAATAAAAATAAATGGGGACTGGCACAAGCATGCACAACCATTAAAGCTTGGCCGAGACAACAAGCACCGTCTTAATAAATGTGATTGACTTTTTGTCGTTGAGAAAAATGGAGGGAGGGGAGGAAGTTAAACTCAAACAAGGATCGTATTAAGACCCGCATCTCTCAACCTAAAAGGAAAAGCTCTCTTCTATTCAGCACCACTAATTCTCCTGACGGCTTCAACCAACAACCGAAAATTCATGATACCCTAACTGAGAGTGGAATGCCAACCTTAAATTGATAACAAGATGAAGACCTTTTAATATAAAGTCTTTAAGTAGTGTATTCCCTTGGGCTTTGGCCATCTTGCTCAGTAAAGTCATAAACTATAATAATTTTATCTGAACATTTAAGGATCCAAATAACTTCCCGAAAAGTCTCGAAAAACTTCCGTTGATCTTCAATTGACTGCTTTACTTTCTCAAAAGAATCAATAGTTTTACAAATCACAAAAGTCATTCTTTAGTGAAAAATTTGCTAATCATTATGATTATAAATTCAAATCAGAACACATTAGAATATCAAAATCCTTCTAGGAATAAAGAGAGAAAACCATTATAAAAGGATATATTGTATAAAAATCTAAATTAGGTTGTCCCGGGGCACTAACACCAATACCTGCAAACCTATTTTAAAATCCAAGCATCTAATACTAGGTTACCCCTAATTAAGGATCTTTGTTTTGGAAATATTACGGATAGAAGAAACACCAAACCCAGCGGCACTCAAGTTTATAATGGAGGGTCCGGTCGTAGCTAATGGTTCTCTTTCTTTTTCTTCAGGAGAGGACGATGACGAATATACGGGAGATAATCCTCTAGCTCAGGCCTTATTTAAGGTAGGTGCTATAGAGTTATTCCTTTGCCAAAGTTATGTCTCGGTCACCATGTTCTCCCAAAAAGCGTGGGAGCACTTCATGGATGACGTGAAAAGTGCGATTAAAGAAAATCTTCTTCCACCAGGAGAAAAACCTCCCGAAGAAGAAAAAAAGGTTTCTTTCGTCGGAACGATTGATCGCGAAGCTTTTCCTCATCTTCCTAATGATGAAAAAGAATCAATCATCGAGTCTTTAATGGACGAGATAATTCGGCCAGCCCTGGCCAATGATGGAGGGGGTCTCGAAGTTATCAAGGTAGAAGACAATAATGTCGTCATCAAGTATCAAGGTGCTTGCGGAAGTTGCCCAAGCTCAACCGGAGGGACTCTAGCGGCGATAGAGAGAGCTTTAAAAGGCTACTGTGACCCAAACTTAGAAGTTACGATAAACAGTTCTTAATCTATTCTTCCCCTTAGGGGTAATGGTAATCATCAAAGGGATTTTAAGTTGATCGTAAAAAAAAATAACCGGTTTGCAGTGGAGTGCCAAATTAAAATATCTACTGAGTGTTCCCAAACTGGCGAGTACTGTGATACCGAAGAAGAAGCAAAGGAATGGGTAGAAGATGAGTTCTGGATCTTCTCGGGAGAAGGCTATATTTGTCTAAAATGTAACGAACAAATTCTAAGAAACCTATCGAAAATCAAACCACTTATTAACTCCTAAAAGAGTTTTGTAGTTGCTGCCCATCAATTATTCTTTCCACCTATGCCTTACTTCTACGCTAGAGTGATTTAACAATAAATCGAGAAACCCAAAATAAAAAGGACCCGGCAAAAAACCACCGGATCCCTTAAAATTTTTACTGGATGAACACCGAGAGTCACTCTAAGTAAGTAGCTCTCTCGTTAGTTTTGATTAGAAGAAAATACCCTCAACCAACCTTAATTCAAACTGTCCAATATTGAATTAAAAGTTGAGCTACGACGCATGGCCTGTGCGACTTTTTCTGGGTCTGTGCGGTAATAACCGCCAAGGTCTTTGGCCTGTCCATTACTCTCATTCATTTCAGTAAAAATGGTATCTATTTTAGATTCAAGTTGTTCGGCGATGGGAGCAAACTTTGCTTTAAGATCCGCATCGTCATCTTGAGCTGCCAGTTCTTTTGCCCAGTACAGTGCTTCGTAAATATGAGTACCTGCGTTATCTAAATCACCCACCGTACGGCCAGGAGATTTTTTGTTTTCCATCAATTTTCCGGTAGCCCTATCCAGAGTTTCGGCCAGCACCTGTGCTTTGGTATTTCCCTTTACCTGTTTTAAGTGCGCAAAAGATTCTGAAAGTGCCAGAAATTCACCTAGAGATTCCCACCTCAAGTGCCCTTCTTTAACAAACTGCTGAACATGTTTGGGAGCAGATCCACCAGCACCGGTCTCGAAAAGACCGCCACCTTGAATCAGAGGAACAATGGATAACATTTTTGCACTGGTTCCCAATTCAAGAATCGGAAACAAATCCGTCAAATAATCCCGTAACACATTTCCCGTGGCGCTGATGGTGTCTTTTCCTTCTTTCGCCCTTTTCAATGAATGATTCATAGCATCGACAGGAGACATGATCGAAATATCCAGACCATTTGTATCGTGGTCCTTTAAATAGGTATTTACTTTTTCAATCATGTTAGCATCGTGCGCCCGGTTTTTATCGAGCCAGAAAACTACCGGGGTTTCAGACAATCGAGCTCGCTTAACAGCCAGCTTAACCCAATCTTGAATGGGAATATCCTTAACCTGGCAGGCACGGAATATATCCCCTTCTTCAACGGCAATTTCATGCAAAGCGTTACCCGCCCCATCAAGAACGCGAACCGTACCGTTGCCGGACATCTCAAAAGTTTTGTCATGCGACCCATATTCCTGAGCTTTTTGTGCCATGAGGCCAACATTGGGAACAGTTCCCATCGTGGTAGGATCGAATTCACCATTCTCCCTACAAAAATCAATCGCTGACTGATAAATACCCGCATAACTATTATCTGGAATCATAGCCAGGGTATCGGCTTCCTTCCCAGCGGGATCCCACATTTTGCCAGAGGCCCGGATGGCAGCAGCCATTGAAGCATCGATAATGATGTCACTGGGAACATGTAAATTTGTAATCCCTTTATCCGAATCTACCATTGCTAGTTCAGGACCGTTTTCTATGCACGCCTTGATGTCTGCTTCAATTTCTGCCTTTTGGTCAGCGGGCAAGTCCTTGATCTTTGCATGAACATCACCCAAGCCGTTATTTGCATTAACACCTAGTTCTTTGAAAAGTTTTTCGTGTTTGGTGAAAACATCGTCAAAGAAAACAGTCACGCCATGACCAAAAATGATGGGGTCGGAAACTTTCATCATTGTAGCCTTCATATGAAGAGATAAAAGAACGCCCTGCTTTTTTGCCTCGGCAATGGAATCCTTAATAAAACTGCGGAGAGCCGTGCGGCTCATCTTCGTTGCATCCACTAAATCGCCTGCACCCATTGCAATGTTGTCTTTGAGTAGGGTGATATTCCCATCTGCACCCACAAACTCAATCTTGCCTTTCCCTGCAGCCTGATCAGAAATAACAGTAGACTTTTCATTGGAACAAAAATCGCCACCATTCATATGAGCGATATTAGTTTTAGAATCTTTGGACCATTTGCCCATTTTATGCGGGTTACTTTTTGCATAGTTTTTCACCGAAACCGCTGCTCTACGATCAGAGTTACCTTCACGTAAAACCGGGTTTACTGCACTACCTTTAACCTTGTCAAACTTTGCCTTTATTTCTTTTTCCTCGTCCGTTTTTGGGTCTTCCGGATAATCTGGTAAATCGTAACCCTGAGACTGAAGTTCTGTAACAGCGCCTTGAATCTGTGGATTAGATGCACTGATATTAGGTAGCTTGATAATATTCGCATCTGGCTGCATAACCATCTCACCTAGAAGAGCAAGATCATCCGGTTGTTGTTGTTCTGGCTTAAGTCGTTCTGGAAACTGCGCAATAATCCTGCCTGCAAGAGAAATATCCTTTGTCCCGATCTTAATGCCAGCTACCCCTGCGAATGATTGAATAATTGGAAGGAAGGACCCACTCGCAAGTTCTGGAGCTTCATCAACTTTAGTGTATATGATATCTGGCTGTTCCGACATTGCTTTTACCCCAATAATGAAAGTTACTTGGATATATTAAAATTTAGTTTTGAAAGAAGGAATGATCGAAGAAAATCGCATTGCTGTCAACTGTTTTCTGACACTAGACATTAAACTTTGTTAAGAAAAAATCTGATTACTGTTGGCTACCCAGACAACACAGTTGGTTATCCTAAAAAAAGCGTACATTTTCAACGGTAAACACAATAAAACTCACCCTCATCAGGAAAAAAATAACTTCCAGAACATAACAAACCCTCAAGTAGGGTATGTATTTGAAGTTGCACCTAAACACTAAAGGTTTTTGACGATAAAACCAGCATCACAGAAATAAATGAACGTTGCCCCTAGTCCCCTATGAGTTCATTTATTCTTTCTTGTGTCGCAGGGTGAGTTGAGAAAATGGAGGCTGTTGCAGAACGATCCGAACCATCAAGGTTTTCCTTCATCCAATAAAGAAACTTCACATAATCAGCTTTGGTCAATCCAGTTTTCTTAATGTATTCAACTGCCAATTCGTCAGCACTTAGTTCGAATTGGCGACCGAAAGAATTTGTTATCGCAGGGTTAACGAGATGATCTAAATAACCCAGCCCAGGCACAAATGTCCCTGCTGCGGACATTACAGCAGAAGTAAATGTTGATATCCCTACCTTGGAAAAATAATGATTACTTTTCAAGTGGGCCAGTTCATGAGATATAACGCATATTCTTCCCGTCTCACCTAAGTTTCTTAAAAGGTTAAAGGTAATATTAATCTCCCCACCCGTGGTCACCCAAGCATTTGAAAAGTTAGCCTTATGCACAACGGGTTTATAAAATCCTAGTTCATCAGGAAAGTTTGCAACAACCACTCTATTTATTGATTGTCCCCAAACTTCCATGGCATTTAAACAACTCAGGCTACTCCCGAGATGGCAGATTTGAGTATTGGGACCAGAGCAACTGGTCACAGAAAGAAAAAGTAATAAGAAAATAATTTTAGATTTATAGAAAATTCGCACTTATCATACTCTTTTTATTCATTTCCTTATTTAGGATTCAGGATACTCTTGAGTCTTTCTGGAGAAACCTTGAATTCCGTGGCAAACTCTTCTTCCTCAAGCCCACTAGCTTCAAATGCTTTCTTAATCGCTTTGTCTTCGTTCTTAATGGCCTCATCTAAAAAACTTTTCAATTGATCGATATCAATCCCAATTTCTTGAGCATATTTTTTTTTCTTGATTTGTTGTTTCATATCCCAGAGTGAGCCTTGTATTGCCCCAATAGTATATTGACCATCTTTAACACCTCTAAATTGAAAAT
>JBGTUV010000068.1:0-6314 GCA_041938985.1 Candidatus Nitromaritima sp.
ATTTTCTTTGGATATCAGACATTATTTTATTTGATTACAAATGAATTAGGTGGCTGGTCTCCAAGAGAAGTTCCAGATATTAATAGCTTGGGTACTTATATTCCCTGGGTAGGAGTATTATTATGGGGTTTATGGCCAGCCGTTTCCGAAGAAGGGCTTTCCCGTCTCTTTTCCATACCCTTTTTACAGAAATATACCAAATCAACTGTTTTTGCCGTTTTTGTCAGTTCCTTAATCTGGGGACTTGCCCATGCAGGGTATCCCGCACAACCATTTTATATTAGGGTAGTTGAAGTTGGTCTGGGTGGTGTTTTTATTAGCATTATCTTTCTGCGTTTTGGAATCCTACCTGCTATTATCTGGCATTTTACCATTGATGCTATTTATGGAGCTATGATTTTACTGCGGTCTGATGATGCCTATATGTTTACATCAGGCATTCTTTGTGCAGGATTTTTCTTTCTTCCTTTTTTTTTAAAGGTCCCAGAAAAGCGGTTCCCTGAAGGTGGTCGGGAGGCTCGATGCCCGCTATGGAAAGCATGGTTGGCGCCAGGTCCACCGCACTGACCAACCTATCATCTTTAGTGCCCGCAAAACGGTTTTTGGGATATTTCACGATCAAAGGTATATGTGTGCCCCTTTCGAGAATTTCTCGCTTTGTCCAGGGCATACATCCACCATGGTCACTAAAAAATATCACATAAGAGTCGTCATATACTTTATTGTTTTTTAGCCCACCAACAATCTCGCCAACAGCTCGATCCATTTGTTCGATACGGGTATAAAGGACGGCCATGTCATTTCGAGCGGTTTCGGTATCAACATAATAAGGCGGCAATTTCATATCATTGGGGTCATACCGAATACTATCGGGCGAGACCATCAACTTTGATTCGTGTGTGATTGCCAAATTGAACACGCTGAAGAACGGAGTGTTTTTGGGCCGGTATTTGTAAGATGCTGCAGGGCTACTGTCATCCCAAACTGTGACAGGCTCTTCAAATTGATAATCTTCTTTATAGTTGTTTGTTGTATAATAGCCTTTGGCTCTTAGATATTCGGGAAAAGCCTTTACATAATCGGGCAAAACGGCTGAGTAGCTTGGCAGGCCTTGAGGCATGAAAAAGGGGGAACTTGAAAGAGTGCGCATGTGTTGGGCTCCTATTGAAATGGCGTGCATGCCCGTGATTATCGATGATCGGCTCGGCGCGCAGACCCCAGCTGTGGTATATGCTTTTGTAAAAAGCACTGCCTCACGTGCCAGACTATCTATGTTCGGAGTTTTTACGATTGAATCACCATATGCCCCCAAAAAAGGAGAAATATCCTCACATACTATCCAAACTATATTTGGCTTTTTTTGGCCAAAAGATGCTGTAAAAAAACAAAAGATTATTAAAATAACAATCAAAAGCAATACGCGCCTTATTCTCCTGCTATAATTTTTCCATGGGATCAGACTTTTAAACATACTGTCTCTTTTAATAAGGAGGAAGAAAAACTGTTTTTATAGACATTCTTTTAAGTTTTTTTACTCTGGCGCTTATTTTTAACATAAATGATTTTTACATTATTTGCCTCAACTTCTCCAATTTTAAAAGTGTTGTTTCAAATTAGAATACCAGCACGAATCGGCTCAGCTATGATAATTCTGTCAGCTATTACTGCATTTACATGTCTCTGCATTAGGTCGTATATTTGGCTTAGTGGAGTCTTGATTCTTTTTCTCATATTTTCCTATAAGAAGGCTGACGCCTGAATATCATTTCTTTCAAAAGATTGGGTATTTAATTGTATGAATTATCAATTTGCTAAATATTTTATACTTTAGTTGAGTTTTTGTCGATAAACTTCAAAAAAAACAAGCGTAATCTGCAAAAATTCAAATTTTCCGTTTCGAAAATTAAATGGTAACTCTGCCACTAAAGAAACTAAAGAAACTAAAGAAAAGTAACGCTAATGAAAACAGAAGAGACTCAAATCTGGAATGATCTTAAGAAGGGTAGCATATCGGCACTAGAATCGCTATATAACTTTCATGTTGACAAACTATTTGCTTGTGGGTATAAAATCATTAACGACAGGGAGCTGATTCAAGATGAAATCCACGACCTTTTTCTAGACCTTTACAGGTGCCGTGAAAAATTGTCAAATGTGGTCAACATAGAGGCTTATTTAATCGTTTCGCTTAAAAGAAATCTATATAAACACAATGATTATAGGTTAAAGAGCCTAGAGAACGAGTTCAAACACATTACCAACATGACAGCTAACACCAATTTGACTGTCGCATCACATGAAGAAGTAATTATCGAAGAAGAAAATGAGAATGCCCAATTGATGAGGTTAAGAAGAATAATGGACAATTTGACCAATCATCAAAAAAGGATACTCCGTCTTCGTTTTAATCAAGAAAAAAGTTACGAAGAAATTTCTAGGGAAATGGGTCTTTCAGTTGCTTCTGCCAGAACGTTATTTTACCGAACTTTAAAAACAATCCGGAAGACCGCATTAAGTATACTTTTCTAAAAATAATTAGATTTCATTGTCTATAAACAACAGAAATTGTTCTCTTACATATATACAGTGGCTGTAATTTCCACTGCCGATTATCCAAACAATTATGAAATTGAATAACAAAGGAACCCTATCCGATACGGAGCGGGAAAAGCTCAAAAGTCGCATAATTAGGTCGGCAAGGATTCTGAGAGAAAATCGAAAGATTAAACAAAGGGCTAGGTTATTGTACGGCGCAGCGGCGTCTATAGTGATATTGTTTGGTGTTTTCAGCGTTTTTGACATGCTCGGCGAACAATCTTTACAAGATTTTGTTGATGAAGATGCGCCATTTATTGACGTTAGCAAGAGTAATCAGGTAACTGTGGTGCTGGGCGAGGGAAAGAAAGTACAACTAAAAGAAAAGAACAACACATTAAAATATTCCCCAACGGGAAAGGATCTACAAGTGGGAACGGGTGAAAAATATAGACAAATCTTAAAAGATGAAGACAAGCCTATTTTCAATACTATCCTGGTACCCTATGGAAAGCGCACAGATGTGACCCTTTCAGATGGTACAAAAGTATGGATCAACTCAGGCTCGAGATTGGTTTATCCTGTAGTTTTTAAAGGTGATAGAAGAGAGGTTTATTTAGAAGGCGAAGCAATATTTGAAGTATCTCATAACCCTAAAAGACCGTTTTTAGTGCTTTCTTCAAATCAGGAAGTTGAGGTGCTGGGTACTGTTTTTAACATTAGTAGTTATAGGGAAGATGAAAAAACAAGCACAGTCCTTAAAAGCGGTAGTGTATTGGTTACATATGCCAAAGATGATGGGAAATCTTTTAAAATAACTCCTGGCACACGTTCAAGTTATAATAGCACAACCAAGGAAATTGATATACAGTATGCAGTAAATATGGATGAATATTTTGGATGGAGGAAAGGATTCTTCAGCTTTCAAAAAAATGATCTTAAGTATATAGCAACAAAATTGTCTAGATACTATGGGGTTGAAATAATTGTCAAGGGCGAACAATTGAGTAAGGACACTTATTCTGGAAAAATTGACTTAAAGGAAGATGTATATAGTGTTATTCAAACTTTAGGCAAAGCATATCACTTTACTATGGAACGCCAAGCAGATAAAATCATACTAATAACCACTCAACAAATTTATAAAACGCCAAGCCAATGAATTAAAACCAACTAAACAAAAACCGACAGATGTTGGAGCATCTGCCGGTTGTAAATGTATTACCGAAGTAATAACTAACTGAATCATAAAATTATGAATAATTACTCAAGAATTGCATATGCCTTGGAGAAATTAAATAACCAGTCCATTTCATCTAACCTCATGAGGTCATTTCTTTGCTACATATTGATAGGATTAACGGCCCTTAATGCAAATGACACCTATGCACAGACAAAACTTAACCTTAATCTTAAAAAGGTAAATCTAGAGACACTTTTTGATGAAATACAAGAGGATAGCGAGTACATCTTTTTTTATAAAGATGGTATTTTGCCCAACGAAAATTCGATTACCCTTAAGCGGAACAATGTAACGTTGCCGGATATTCTGGATTCTTTTCTGGCACAATACGGTCTAGGCTACAATATCATAGGCAGACAAGTTACAGTATTTGAAGACCCGACCAATATGTCACTGGACACCAGTACTGTTGTATTTCAAGATCTTACGGTCAACGGAACTGTAGCGGATGATTCAGGAGTTCCTTTGGCGGGAGCCAATATTATCGAAAAAGGGACCACGAATGGCACTCAGACTGATTTTGACGGTAATTTTTCAATTAGAGTGACTGACAGTGATGCCGTATTGACTGTGTCGTATATAGGGTTTACTACCAAGGAAATACCTGTCAATGGACAATCTAACCTGAACATCATCTTACAAGAAAGCGCTGCTGCACTTGATGAAATTGTGGTCGTTGGCTATGGAACGCAAAAGAAAAGTGACTTAACAGGATCTGTCGCATCATTGAGCCAAGATGACATGAACCCAGGGGCAAACGTATCGGTCGACCAGATGATGCTCGGTAGGGCGGCCGGGGTACAGATAAACCAGGCCAGTTCAGCGCCCGGTGGGGGACTGGCAATTAGGATCAGGGGTTCTAACTCTTTGAATGCCAGCAATGAACCTTTATATGTAATTGATGGGTTCCCGATTGATAACAGTCCCAACCTTGGTTCTGGCGGAGTGGCCGAAGTAAGCCAAAACCTGAGCCCAAGAAACCCGTTGAATGCCCTGAACCCAGCTGATGTGGAATCCATAGAGATTTTAAAGGATGCCTCGGCAACAGCAATCTATGGTTCAAGAGGTGCGAATGGGGTAATCTTGATTACCACCAAAAAGGGAGGCAAGGGCAAGGTAAATGTTACTTATGATGTTTATGCCGGTATTCAATCGGTCGCCGAAAAAATTGATGTGTTGTCTACTTCCCAATACATCGATGCCATAAACGATCTGTCCATTGCACAAGGAAATGAAGCAGTTTTTAATGATGACGACATTTCAAGAATTGGCAGAGGAACAGATTGGCAAGAGGAGGTCTTCCGTTCGGCCCCTTTGACTAGCCATAACTTAGCCGTGAGCGGGGGCAGCGAAAACACAAATTATTATGCCTCATTCAACTATTTTGACCAAGAAGGTGTTGTCAAAAATTCTGGTATAAAAAGATATACCGGAAGAATAAACCTAGAGACAAAAATTGGGAACAAGACCCAGATTGGCCTAAACTTCAACACAAGCTTGATCAAGGATAACAACAATGTCGATGGCGTCAATACCAATGAGCAAGCAGGGCCCATTTACTCTTCGTTGTTATATGACCCTACCGAACCCATATTAAATGACGATGGTACTTTTAGCCAATCCGCGAATCTTACGGTCAACAATCCTGTCACCTTGATAAACGCCATTATCAGTGAGAGCGAGACAAATAGAACTTTCGGTAGTGCTTTTTTGAACTACGATTTCACAGAAGACCTTTCGGGAAAGTTCAATTTCGGAACCGACAGGCAAACATCAAGACGTGACATTTACAATACCACACAGACCATACGTGGTGGAGCAGCTGGTGGTATTGCGAACATCAACGTATTGGAACGTTCAAATTATCTGTTCGAGTATACGATGACCTATGACAAAACTTTTAACGAAGATCATGCGCTTACGGTATTGGGCGGTATCACCTTTCAAAAGTTCAGTTCAAGGTTCTTTTCGGGTAATATCAGTGGTTTTCCGACAGATGATATCAAAACGAACAATTTGGCCCTGGGTGATACCAATACGGATGTACTCTCCAGTGGCAAGGAAGAAAATACTTTGTTGTCATATTTGGGGAGGGTTAACTATAACCTTTTCGACAAATTTTTGTTGACCGCCTCGATACGGGCAGATGGATCATCAAGATTCGGAGAGAACAACAAATGGGGCTATTTTCCTTCCTTTGCCTTGGGCTATAAGCTAGACCAAGAAGAATTTATTCCCGATAGTTTCAGCCAGCTTAAGCTGAGAGCAAGTTGGGGCCAGACAGGTAACCAGGAAATTGGCAACTACGCATCGCAATTGACCTTTGGCACTGGACCCAACGTGGTGTTTGGTGGCACGATTTCGGGCAGTGTCGTCCCGCAGCGTATTGCAAATCCTGACCTTAAGTGGGAAACCACCGAACAGCTAAATGTTGGTCTTGATTTTGGCATTTCTGGTGGCAGGTTCAGTGGAAGCTTGGATTATTTTTCAAAAGAATCGAAAGACCTGTTATTCGATCTTCCCTTGCCATTTGCGT
>JBGTUV010000069.1:0-6207 GCA_041938985.1 Candidatus Nitromaritima sp.
CGTACATGGAAGCGTTGACTACATCCATTCCTGTCAGCATGGCAATCATTGTTTGAAATTCAAAGATAGCCTGAAGGGTACCCTGACTGACCTCAGCTTGATAGGGAGTATAGCTAGTAGAAAACTCACCTCGCTGTATAAGACTGCCTACAACAGCCGGGCTATAATGCCTATATGCACCTGCACCAAGGAATGATGAAATCTCTTCCGTATCGGGGTTTCGCATTTGTATTTGACGCAGCGCGCTAATAACTTCACTTTCAGAAAGGGCTGCTGGCAGGTCAAGATGTTTGTTGCCCAACTGTAAATTGTCAGGGATACCTGCGAACAGTTGATCTACATTCTGGACACCAATAGTCTCCAGCATCTCACGAATATCTCGTTCGGTATGAGGGATGAAACGCATAATTTAGTATTATGTATAGGGTAAGTAACTTATCATTCCTGACTTTTACACTGCTCTCTGTATTGATCTGCACTCAGTAAATTTTGTTCAGGACTAGAATTTGAAAACTCTATTTCTATCATCCATCCTTGACCATAGGGGTCACTGTTCACCAATTCAGGCTGGGATTCCAGATCTTTATTGACCGCCACTACCTTGCCGGTCATCGGGGCATAAATATCAGAAACTGTTTTCACAGATTCCACCACGCCAAATGTGTTTTCTTTTGCAAGCTCTGTCCCTTCTGCTGGAAGTTCTACGAAAACAACATCGCCCAGTTGACCTTGAGCGAAATCGGTAATCCCGATAGTAGCCCGGTTATTTTTCAACCGAACCCACTCATGCTCAATCGTGTAATGAAGATCATTCGGGATTTCCATGATTCCCCCTTCTAATCAATTTAAAATTATTTATAATAATGGTTATTATTTTTTAACGCGACTGGGAACAAATGGCAATTTGACTACTTCGGCAGCAACCAACTGGTCCCTAATTTTTATATCCAAGTGATTACCGACATCAGAATATTCTCTTGATAGATAGCACAATCCTACTCCCGTGTTCAAGGTAGGCGAGAATGTCCCGCTAGCGACCTCTCCTACGGATTCACCATTTTTTAATACCTGATAATGGGCTCGGGGAACACCGCGAGTGAGTAATTTCACACCCACTAGCTTTCGCCGCGATCCTCCTTGTTCTTTTTGTTTTAATAAAGGCCCTCTACCAAGAAATTCCCCTTTATCAAACTTGATAACCCAACCTAACCCCGCGTCTAAAGGCGTAGGATTGTCATCAATTTCATTCCCATACAAAGGATATCCCATTTCTATACGCAAAGTGTCTCGCGCACCAAGTCCAATTGGTTGGATCCCATATGGGCGGCCTTGTTCCATGAGTAATCGAAAAACCTCCGAAACTTTTTCAGGAGAAAGGTATAATTCAAATCCGTCTTCTCCAGTATATCCCGTTCGGGAAATAATACTCTCCACATTATTCACCCTGCCCTTTCTAAAATTATAATAAGGCAGGTCATTCAAAGAAATATCGCATAAAGTCTGCAATACGTTTTTGGCCTCGGGCCCTTGCAGTGCCAACTGCGATGTCTCGGAACTTATATTTTTTATATTAACATTGAAAGAAGATGAGTGTCTCTCAACCCATTCGTAATCCTTAGCAGAATTAGATGCGTTGACGCAGAGAAAATAATGGTTTTCCGAAAATCGATAAACCAGTAAGTCGTCTACCACTCCACCGGTTTCATAACACATGAGGCTATAAAGTATCGACCCGTCAAACATTTTCTCCAAATTATTCGAAAGCAAGAATTGCAAAAACTTTTTAGCATCTTTCCCTTCAACTTCGATTTCTCCCATATGACTGACATCAAATAATCCTACCTTTTCCCTCACGCAAGTATGTTCACTCATAACTCCAGAAAACTGAATGGGTAAAGTTCAGCACCCAACGAAAAGGAACCAATTTCGCCCCTAATTCTTTGTGAAGATCTAGCAGTGGAGTGACTTTTAAATTTGTAGTGATATTTTGAACCATGGGTTTTAAATCTTCTACTGTTTGCAAAAATAATCTTCCAAATAATTTCACAATAAAATCGTTTTCTATACCACTCTTTCACGAAATAGCGCAAGAAATAAAAACAACTCAACTGCCAAACCTCAAGGACCAAGCACCCATTAATCAAAAAACATAGCGACTTGCCAATATAAGTTGATCTTGAAGCAGTTTAACCACCAAACAAAACGAAAAACTTTACGCCGTAGATGGCCAATATAATAAAAAGGTTATATAATGGTTAGCCAAACTAAAAACTCAAATTCCTGCACGCTTGATGAATGATTCTACCCAATATTCAGATGAAAAATATGATGCAATCCTGTTAGCGGGAGAAGGAGAATCTAGCTACAAAGTTTACCATCAACATAAAGCCTTTCTAGAGATCAATGGTAAATGCATTATTAGTTATGTTGTTGAAGCATTACAACAAGTCGAATCAATAAAAGATATATATATTGTAGGATCTCAAAACAAACTAAAGCAAACTCTCGGAGATTCAGGAGTTGACTTCTACTATCCAAAAACTATCTATCTGATTGAACAACAAACCAATCTTTACGAAAATATTTTTCAAACTTTTTTGAAAACAATTTCATGTGAAAAGGATCCACTAACGGTTGACTTAGAGGCTTCGCAAAATAAAGACAAATCTGTTTTAATCGTCCCCTGCGACTCCCCCTTGCTCACACCTCATGAAGTAGAGTATTTTATCTCACACAGTGATACCAACAACTATGATCACATTCTAGGGCTAATCCCAGAGGAATCGTTGAAACAATTTTACCCTACGGGAAGCTTGCCCGGAATCAAAATGGCTTATCTACACCTTAGAGAAAATAACTATAGAATCAATAATCTACATCTGGTAAAACCCTTGCGCATAGGTAATAGAGAATATGTCCAAAAAATGTACCAATATCGTTACCAGAGGGACTTTAAAAAAATTGTGCTGTTTGGTCGCAATTTACTTGGGAAAATCAAACTTAAGTACTACCGTTGTTACATTGGACTTCAATTATGTCAGTTTTTTGCATCAATCGGTTGGAAGTTACCGGTGAAATACTTTAAAAAATGGACTGCAAAAAAAGATATGGAAAACTGCATATCTAGCCTCCTTAATACTAGATTCAAGGGTCTAGAGGTCCCTTATCCGGGAGCCGCTCTGGATATAGACCGGGACTCTGACTACGAAGCCATTAAAACCAGATACAATGAGTGGCATGACTTACTCCTATCAATGAAGAAATTTCCTTCCCGCGCAAACAACAAATCCCATGTGACGGGATAATCCGATTTTCCTTGAACACGTAAAAGAATTTAATTAATGAATCAAAGTCGAATACGTAATTTCTCCATCATAGCTCATATAGACCACGGCAAATCAACCCTTGCCGACAAACTCATACTTTCCACAGGGGGACTGCAAAAAAGGGAAATGAGGGAACAGGTTCTTGACAATATGGACCTAGAGCGTGAACGGGGAATTACTATTAAGGCGCAAACCGTTTGCCTTAAATATAAAGACGAAAACGGTGAAATCTACACCTTCAATATGATCGATACTCCTGGGCATGTGGATTTTACCTATGAAGTATCTCGCAGTCTAGCCGCTTGTGAGGGGGTTCTACTGATAGTCGATGCAACCCAGGGGATCCAGGCTCAAACCATTGCTAATGTAAACCTCGCGACGCAAAATAATCTTGCCATCATTCCCGTTATTAACAAAATAGATCTGCCCAGTGCTGACCCTGATTCAGTTAAAGAGCAGTTGGAAGATGTTTTACAAATCGAATCGGATCAAGCTGTGTTAACTAGCGCTAAAGAAGGAATTGGCATCGAAGATGTGATGAAAGCAGTAGTAAAGTTTATTCCTGCGCCTACCGGCAACAGTGAAAAACCTCTCCAAGCTCTTTTATTTGACGCTTGGTATGATTCTTACCGGGGAGTAATTGTATTGATTCGCGTTGTCGAAGGATGTTTGAAAATTGGTATGCGCATCCGCTTCATGTCCTCGGGCACAGAGTTTGATGTAGAAGAAATAGGGACCTTTACCCCCACACAAAAGCAAAGCAAATCACTACAAGCAGGAGAGGTGGGATATGTGATCGCAGCAATCAAGGAAATGGACCAAACCAAAATTGGCGACACCATAACAGAAGCAAATCGCCCTACAGAGAAACCCCTTTTAGGATACAAAGAAGCCAAGCCCATGGTGTTTAGTGGATTATATCCTATATCAGGAGACCAGTACGAACTGTTACGTGACGCATTAAAAAAACTAAAACTAAACGACTCCTCATTCACCTACGAACCAGAGTCTTCGCAAGCATTAGGATTCGGATTCCGTTGTGGCTTTCTTGGACTTTTACATATGGAGATTATCCGTGAACGACTTGAAAGAGAATATAATGTTGATCTGCTCACCACTGCACCTAACGTAGCATACAAAGTTTATTCTGCTGACCAGTCAACCATCATGCTAGATAACCCCGCAAAGCTAAAAGAAATGCGTAGCGTGGATCATATGAAGGAACCTTATGTGTTGGGGACAATCATTACACCTGAAAAATATATTGGGACAATAATGTCTCTTGCACGTGATCGACGTGGAATTCAAATTAAGATGGAATACTTGAATCCTAATACCGTATTGCTACAATACGAATTACCTTTCAGCGAAATCGTACTGGACTTTTACGATCAACTTAAATCAACTACTCAGGGATACGCATCTTTTGATTACGAGTTTCTAGATTTTCGCACCTCGAAACTGGTCAAACTAGATATTCTTTTAAATGGTGAAGTAGTTGATGCCCTATCGCTAATTATTCATACTGATAAGGCATCTTATCAAGGACGGGAATTGGCAAAAAAACTTAAAGAAAAAATCCCCCAACAAATGTTTGAGGTTGCGATACAAGCGGCGATCGGCAGCAAAATTATCGCCCGGGAATCAGTTAAGGCACTAAGGAAAAATGTTCTGGCAAAATGCTATGGTGGGGATATCACTCGCAAGCGAAAATTACTGGAAAAACAGAAGGCCGGCAAAAAGAAAATGAAACTAGTGGGCAGAGTGGAAATCCCGCAAGAAGCTTTTTTAGCCGTTTTGAGGACCGATGGGAAATAACCCCCCTAACCAAAACAATTCAAGCGTTAAGAAAAAAAATAAAAGTATTTTCCGGGAGTACGCGGAGGCAATTTTCATTGCCCTTTTGCTAGCATTATTCATCCGTACTTTTATTATTCAAGCGTTCAAAATTCCTTCAGGATCTATGCAAAATACTCTCCTGATCGGCGATCACATTCTTGTTTCTAAATTCACGTATGGAATCCACATTCCAAATGTCATTCCATTTCTTAACATAAAGCTTTTTGATGACATCGTGTTATTTCAAAAAACTCCCAAGAGAGAAGATATTATTGTTTTTAAATATCCAAAAAATGAAAACAGAGACTTTATTAAACGAGTTATCGGAATACCGGGCGATCTACTAGAAGTCCGGCAACAAAAAGTTTTTATCAACGAAAAACTCATTAATGAAAAATTCGCTCGGCATACTGATATGCCTCAAAAAACTCGTCTTGTTCCAAGAGATGACTTTGGACCCATCGTGGTACCCCCTGGACATTTATTCATGATGGGTGACAACAGAGAAAATAGTCAGGACAGCCGATTCTGGGGATTTCTCGAAATAAATAAAATTAAAGGCAAGGCTCTCGTTATCTACTGGTCCTGGAATGCGGAAGACAGTTGGGTCAGATTCGATAGGTTCGGACAAATACTTCGTTAACTCCAAGCAAATTTCTTATGCCTTCTTCCATGGCAACCTCCCAGCTCACAAGAACAAAACTATTGCTAAAAAAATGCAGCGGGGTAATTTTTGATTTTGATGGTCTTCTTGCAGATTCAGAACCTTACCACTATCTAGCCTATAACGAGGTGTTCCAAAGATATGGGCATAGTCTTGATAAAGATGAGTATTGGATAGAGTGGACATCTAAAGGAAAAGGCATTGCTGGTGAGATTGACCGACATAATCTTCGGCTAGACATCGATCCAATTAAGTTACGTCAACAAAAATTTGAAGTGTATTCAAGATATTGCCAAAACGGAGACATTAAATTATTCCCAGAATCTGTTGAAATAATAGAGTTACTTAAAACTAGTTACCCAGTAGCAATTGCATCCG
>JBGTUV010000070.1:0-6125 GCA_041938985.1 Candidatus Nitromaritima sp.
TGAGTATTCTTTAAGAATAGACGCCAACTCCTCAAGCATTTCTCGGGGATACACTACGCCCGTAGGATTATTGGGAGAATTAATGATTACAGCTTTAGTTTTTGGTGAAAGTGCGTCGCGAAGAGCGCTAAAATTAAGGCTAAAATCTTCATTTGTTGATACGACTACAGTTTTTCCCCCATGGTTTTCAGAATAAAATAGATACTCTACAAAAAATGGTGAAAATATGATTACCTCTTCATCGGGATCCAAAAGTGTTTTAAGTGTTATGTTTAATCCCCCTGCGGCACCACATACCATGACAATGTGGTCAGCTGATAGTCCGGTGCAGTTTGTTTCAATAGTTAATGACCGTGCGATCTTCTCGCGCACATCATGTAGACCTGCATTAGGCATGTACCGGTGCAGTCCTGGATTAGTATCGTTGGCAGCTAATTTAATCGCCTGGAGAACTTTCTTTGGAGGCTCAATCACAGGGTTTCCCAAAGACAAGTCAAACACATTGTCTGCGCCGTGCTCCTTTTTCATACGCAGACCTTCTTCGAACATTTTTCTAATCCAAGAAGAACTCTTCAGTTTATCGCTGATTTTTTGCGAAATCGGCATTTCAACCTCAATATCAAAAATATTTCAAAAAATATCAATAACATAAAGCTACTATCTGGTGCAACTGACTTGAGAGGAGACTCTATTTCTACTATGCTTACATCTTTATGTTTAATTGTGTTGCCTAAAAGGATTTAACCATGTCATCGAATTCTCCTATCATACGCTTTAAAGATGTTTACAAGTATTATTATGCGGGTGATGAGAAGGTTACAGCTTTATCGGGGGTAAGTCTGGAGTTTCAACAGGGAGATTTTGTTTCGATAATGGGTCCTAGCGGTGGGGGAAAAACAACTTTTTTAAATTGCCTAGGTGGACTGGACTTTCCAGACCGGGGGGAAATATATCTTAATAATCGTTTGCTAAATGGATTGAATGACAAAGAACTTACTGAGTTAAGGCGAAATGAAATTGGGTTTGTTTTCCAGTTTTTTAATCTCATGCCTACTCTAACAGTTCAAGAAAATGTAGAACTGCCGCTTTTGCTTAGCCATTCAGCTAAAACCGAAAGCAAGCAGGTGCAAATTCTTTTGGATTATGTTGGCCTTTTCCATAGAGCTAAATCGTTTCCCGCGGAATTATCTGGCGGCGAGATGCAGAGAGTTGCGATTGCCCGCGCATTGGTTCATCGGCCATCGATTATTCTAGCCGATGAACCAACAGGAAACCTAGATTCTGAAAATGGAATTAGGATTCTCGAACTTATGAATAAAGCCTCTACCGATTTCAATACCACCGTGGTTATGGCAACGCATAATTCACAAATTGCTAATTATGGAAACCGTCACTTTGAAATTCGTGACGGAAAAGCTACGCCCAGAGCAAATTAACATGCAATGGATATAGCTTTAACGTTTGAGAACCATGCATGTAAATTTTTCTATGTTTCTATTGGAAACAAATTATAGGGTTTGATAATGGGCTTTCTTTTTTATTTTAAAGATCTTTTTTTGGCACTTATTGTACGCCCTGTTTTGCGTGATCCCTTCCGAATGATTATTACAATTTTAGGCGTTGCTATTGGTGTTGCAGTTTTCCTAAGTATTCAGCTGGCCAATAGGCAGACACTCCGCTCATTTGAGGAGAGCGTAGATCTAGTCCTTGGTAGAGCGGATGCTATTGTCCATGCAGAGGGAATGGCTTTTGATGAAAAATATTTTCAGGAGCTTTCACGTGTTCGCGAATTAGTTAAATCTTACCCAGTAATAGAAGGATATGGTGTTGAATTAAAAACTGGCCAGGTGGTAGAGATTCTTGGAACAGACCTCCTGCAAGATAGCGGTATTAGAGATTTTTCAATTAAAACACTGGAGAAGGATCTTAAGGGATTATTGCCAATTATTATGGATCCAAAAGGTATTGTATTGCCTGAAAAGTTCATCCCTGGAACAAATTTTAAGCCCGGAGATAAAATTAATTTTCTTATTAATGGTATCGAAAAAATATTCAACGTAAATGCCATTCTAGAGAATAAAGGCTTAGCTCGAGCTCTCAACGGAAATTTTGCGCTCATGGATATTGCTGCTGCGCAATGGGCTTTTGGGAGAATAGGCAAGCTTGACCGTATTGATATCGAATTTAAAAGAAAAGAAAACTTCGAATCGATACGTGAAAAAATTTCAGAAGTGTTGCCCGGTTTTCTTCGTGTGGACAGACCGGAAAGAAAGAACAGGCAAGTAGAAAAAATGTTGCGGGCATTTCAATATAACCTTACTGCTTTAAGTTTTGTGGCCCTCATCGTTGCTCTATACCTAATTTATAATATGGTTGCATTATCAGTGGTGCGCAGACGGGCCGAGATAGGGACACTCCGTGCGATAGGAGCAACACCGTTGCTTGTCGCCAGCATTTTTTTTATTGAAGCTGGAATTATTGGTGCCGCAGGTTCTGTGATTGGTGTCTGGTTAGGAAAATATTTAGCACAGTTTTCGCTTGATGCAGTATCCGTAACCGTCAACAATCTTTACACTCCGAGTTATGTGACTGAAGTGGAGTTTCACTGGCTTCAATCATGGCCTTATTTGCTACTTGGAGTAGGTCTTTCTTTGGTTTCTGCTCTTATACCAGCTATTGATGCGTCCAGGACGTCACCTACAACCGTAATGCGGCGTGGCAGCTATGACCTGAAAATATTTCGGGGGGACAGAAGACTAACCTTATTGGCTATTACTAGCTTTGCTATGGCCGGGATATTCAGTTTACTACCTCCCATAGGAGGGTTTCCCTATTTTGGATTCCTGGCAGTATTCTTTGTGATTATGGGATTATCTTTTCTTTCGCCATCCGCTTTACTTGCAGGAAGAGATCTTTTAAGAGGTATTTGTAAAAAATATTTTGGTGGGGAGGGTTTTTTAGCGAGTATGAATTTGTCACAAAATATTGGTCGCAATTCACTTGCCATTTCCTCGCTCGCAATAGCGTTCATGATGATTATAAGTATGTCGATTATGGTACATAGCTTCAGACAAACGGTCATTGTGTGGATCGGTCAAACACTAAAAGCTGACCTTTTTGTCCGAGTTGCAGGAGGAAGGGATATCGACTACCAGTATACTTTGCCAGGCGATCGAGTAGAAGATATAAGAAAAATTTCTGGTGTTGCCGCTGTGGATTTATTTCGAGCTCAAGATATCAGTTATAACGATAAACCGGCAGTATTAGGTTCGGGTGATTTTGAAGCACTATCCCGCTACGGTAATTTGGTTATAAAGTCTGGTCCAACCGCACAGGAACTATTTGCGCAGATGGTCGGTCAAGACCGCGCTATTATTTCAGAATCTTTTGCACTTAAGCATGAGGTTGGAGTGGGTGATTCCTTATTTATGGAGACACCAAATGGTTCGGCAAAACTTCAAGTTGCAGCAGTATATTATGACTATTCGAGAGAGCGGGGCTACATCATTATAGATCGATCAATATTTATTAAATATTATGGTGATACGGATGTGAACAGCTTCGTGATTTACCTCTCAAACAAAAATGAGATAGAAAATGTCAGGCAGGAACTCCTCAAAACACTTGGCGCGGATTACAATTTGGTTATAAGGTCAAACCCTGAATTAAAAAAAAACGTACTGGAAATTTTTGATAAAACCTTCGCCATTACTTACTCATTAGAAATTATTGCGGGGGGTGTGGCATTACTTGGGTTATTCAACACTCTGATTGCGCTTATTCTTGAAAGAAAACGAGAGATAGGGATTATAAGGTTTATTGGAGGATTTCAACATCAAGTTAAGCGCATGGTTCTTATCGAGTCAGGCATATTAGGGTTTATAGGTTCGATAATGGGTTTAGCCGCAGGAGGGGTTGTTTCCTATATTTTGATTTTTGTGATTAACAAGCAGTCTTTTGGCTGGACTATCCAAATCCACTTCCCATATCTTTTTGTTTTGTTCTCTTTAATTTTATTTTGGGTCGTTTCCCTCATTGCCGGTCTTTATCCCGCGCGTCTAGCTGTTAGGCTGAACCCAAAGGAAGCAGTCCGTGTTGAATAATTATAATGCACATTGTACTATCTAATTCGAATGAAACTTAGTTTCAATAATTCGTTTTATATTAATAGTTCTTTAAGATGTGAGTTTGGCGATGGCAGATTTTAATTTAGAGGAAGCACGTAGTTACCTTAATTATCTTTTGACGCTTAGTCTTCGTCGAGAAGAGGCTTTTGGGTCGTTGGCTTTTACCTTCATAAAGGAAAATGATATGGAGGCGTTAGGTCTGTTGCCTGAAGAACAGTTCAATCTACTGATGGCAATTATTCAGGCATTTGCTCCTGAACCCAAGCGTTACGTTCAGAAATTGGATCTCTTGAATAAGGCAAAGGAGCTACAAGCAAGAACTAGCTATTCGAACCCTGACCTTGCACGTCAGTTGGACTATGATATTCGCAAAACTCAAGCGGAACTGAATATATATAATGATGCTATGCGACCAGCGAGCTCGCCTTTGGATAAGCAATTAATTTTCGTGCAGTCCGATGTGCCTGATTATATTTTGGATGTGGCGCAAAAACGGGCAGGGGCCTATTATCAGGAAAAGTTTCACCTGACAAAAGAGGCAAAAGCGGGACAGCACTTCACTGGTGGGCCAAGGAAGTTTGAGCCGGATAATAAAGATGTGCACCGCGAGTTTCCGGGAGCATGCGCTCCGTTTATGAATTCACGAACCAACGCGTTTCATTTGATGCTTCCTTTTGATTTGAAAATAACGCGCAAACCTGAAGATCCACTGGAAGCAGGGGTACGTGTTTTTTACTCTAAGGAAGGGTACTCGTTTCCATTAGCTTATAATATGGATAAACTTGTGAGTTACAATGATGCACAAGTGCTTCCGATAGACTTAGAAGACCCAAATCTTTTATTTGTTTCTGCATCCCGAGTTAAAGAGCGAGAATGTAAATATCAGGTTGGTGCCCCATCCCCTGAAAACCCTCTCGAACTAAGTTATCCTCGAGCTGTTTTAGAAAGAATGGGGAGTCTAGGCCCATTTCTTCAGGTCGTGAATAATTTTAAGGTATGGTTCGACTCCTCTCGTGTTTCTGTTTTAATCCAGGGGGCACCCGATCTGCATGAATATGGTCTGCAGGGAGGGTCTGGTTTGATGACTCGAACGCATGCATCAGACAAGATACCTGCATACGCCGAATCGTCAAAAGAACCTTGGCAGGAAGGTCTTAGTTTTAACTTTGTCAATATGCACCTTCAGCTCCTTCCTGGGGAAGAACGATCTATCGTGCCATTCAATACACCGATATTTTCTTTACATCCAGTGCTTAATCGGCAGTGCTTTCAGATTATGAATGCTGAGGATGCAACCCGAAACTGGGAAAAGGAACAGGCGAAAGCGAATAAATAAGATCTCTCTCCCAGATAGCAGTTTTATTTTCGGATCAAAATATAGTTTAGGATTTAAAATGATTAAGGTGTTTCAAATTGATGTTTTTTTTCTGTGTCTGCTTTTATTTATTTTTGGGTGCAGTGAGCATAAAAAAGAAGAAGGGGGGATGTCTGCCTCTAGCCAAATAAAAGATCCTATTGAGTTAACAAAACTTGCTGTTAGTAAGCAATTGACAGGAGCTTATGACGAGGCAATAGATATTCTGGACCAAGTCTTAGAGGTTAATCCTTTGTATGCGCCAGCCCATTACCAAAAAGGGTTAATTTATGAAGAGTGGGATAGGAGAAAAGAATCTCTCGCATCATACAACAAGGCAGTAGAAATAAATCCAACCTATAATGAGGCTCGACTCGGTCTTGCGTCGCTTTACGACAAATCGGTACTAAACGAACTTGCCCTAGAACAATATCTTAAAGTAGCTGAAACAAGAAGAGATGACCCGGGCATTCATTTTAAAATTGCGTTGGAGTACTGGTACCTTCAAGACATCCCAAAAGCAGCGGAACACTACATCAGAGTAGTTGAAATAAACCCAGAACATTTGCAAGCGCATTTAAACTTGATCAGTGTATATGAGAGTATGAAAAACTGGGGGAAAGCCCTTGAAGAAATCGTAGTTG
>JBGTUV010000071.1:0-6078 GCA_041938985.1 Candidatus Nitromaritima sp.
CCCCTAACGACGCCTATTTTTCCTATAAGAATTTGATTTGAATCAACCTTTAATTCTTCACGAATCTTTTCTCCGGAAATTTCTGAGTCAAATTTACGTAGATCGACTCCTGCGGGAATAGAAACGACTTTATTTGAATCAACACAACGAACCTGTTTTACAATACCTGAAATCATGTTTCCACTAGTGAGAATTCGCTTGGGTATGTAGGAGTACAAAAGGTGATTTGGAAAAAAGTCATTCACGGGCAAGGAAACGTGACGAGTGCGAATAACTGGAACTCCTGATAATTTTCCGACCACACCACCTAACCAACTGTCAACAGAACTATGAGTATGAATAACATCGAGATTATTCTTTGAAACATAGCGATACAAGGTCAGAAATACCCAGAGACTCAAGGCACTCTTCATTGATATTGGGATAAGGTGAAACCGCGAGCTGGAAATAGATCTGGCGCGTTCTTCTAGAGGGCTGTCCGCCTGACATACCAAGGAAACTCTATGCCCCCTCTCAAGAAGCAATCGAGTTTCCTGTAAGACCCTAATCTCCTGGCCACCCCATCCTGCGGCAGCTTCAGTGTGAAGTATATGAAGCAATTTCAAGGTAGGAACTCAAAGCAAACTGGGTAAACAATCTGTCATAAATAACTGACAACCAATCTAACATACCACTTTGGACAAGTCGAACCACAAAACTGTCTTTGTCCTATATATGAGTTTAAATTAATTCTTGAAAAACTTTGTAAACCTCATCTACTGAAATAGATTCTGGGGGTTCAAAAGGTCTGTGCGCAACTACTTTGGCAAATGGGGAGAGCGGGCCAGCACATTCAACAGGGTACCCGATATGTATAGAAAGTATTTTCACATCAAAACAAGACGCAATGTGCGTTAAACCGTTATCCAATCCAAGATAAAAATTTGATCGGCTGATCATAGCCGCTGAAGGTCCTAAAGGATATCCTTTCAGAGGAATCGTTCCATCATAATTGTAAGGGTTTTCTTTAGAAACTAGAGTAACAATTTTAAAGTCATGGTTTTGACGAATTTTTTGAATGAGAGACAAGAACCGATCGTATGGCCATTCTTTCATTTTTTTCTTCGACCGAGTCTCAGGTGATAGAACTAAAAACTTATCGTTATTAGAAATTCCTAGTTCCTTAAGTTTTTTTTTGGCTTCTTCACAATCGTTATCATTTAAATAGATAACAGGTCTTCGTTCTTTCAAGCTCACCCCGCATTTTTCAGCATAGATATCTAGAAGGTGTTTCCTCGGCTTCCACCAATCATAAGTTCCATTATCTAGAAGAAACACCTGATCATGTTCTCTATATTTTTCTCGATAGGTCTTTCTACGTGCTCGTTTTTTCCAGACGTTATAGAAAAAGGGGGTTTCAAAATGGTCAATATTAGGGTCATTTTTAATGGTATTAAAGAAAATGCCGTCTCCGACACCAAAGGTTATTTGGGCATCTGGATACTTCTTTTTTAAGGCAACTACCGAAGGGGCAGCCAAAATCAAATCGCCCACACCCCCGATTAATCCAATAAAAATTGAACTTGGTGCTTCACATGGATGAGGAATTCCAAGCCATTTTTTTAATGTTATAGAAATCATAAATTGGGTACGATTATCTGGTGCAGCGAAGGGTACATTTAAACCGTTTTAAGCAACCTACCTCTGATCTACAGAATTTTTAATCTTGTTTTATTGGTCACCCAAAAGAAACTTTTGATTCTCCTAGACGCTTATTAGAAAGCAGATAGTTTTGGATATAATCGGTGGTAGCCTCTTCTAAAGAAGTTATTGGCTGAGAATATCCTGCATTCCGAATCTTATCTATTTTCGCACAGGTACGATACTGGAATTGGCCACGTATAGAAGGTGGCATATCGACATATTCAATTGCAATATTTCTATCCATAGCCTTAAAGACAGTTGCAGCAAGATCATTCCAAGTTCTTACCACTCCAGTGCCAGCGTTGAATATTCCTCCAATTTTTGGGTTATCTAGAAAAAAAAGAGTCATCTCTATTGCATCCTTGATGTATAAAAAGTCGCGCTCCTGATCTCCATCAGCATACTTGGGGTTGTGGGACTTAAAAAGACGAATCTTTCCGCTATCCAGAACTTGTAAAAATCCTCTACGAACCATACTTTGCATTTCCTTTTTATGATATTCTCCCGGACCAAATACATTAAAATACTTCAACCCGACAATTTGGCCAAGAACACCCTGCCCCTGTGCCCATAGATCGAATTTATGTTTACTATGCCCATAAGGGTTAAGTGGATTTAATATTTTAAGATCTACCTTGTCGGAAAAACCATTCTCTCCCCTACCATATGTTGCTGCACTGGAAGCGTATATAAATCGAATATCTTTATTCAACGCGTATGTTGCAAGACATCTGGTATAGTCAAAATTAGTTTTTGTCAAAAAAGCTTCGTTTCTTTCAATTGTTGAAGAACATCCTCCCAAGTGAATAATTGCGTCTATTGACCATGGGGTTTTGATATTTTTAATTCGATCTAGGAATATTTCCTTATCTTCCAATGCAAAGTAATTAAGTGATGCAATATTCTTTTTTTTTTCTGGGTGGTCAACTCCATCGACCAAAATAATATCTTTAATGCCGCGCTTATTTAAAGCCCAAACGATCGCACTACCTATACATCCTGCCCCTCCTGTCACAATAATCATTGTTTTACTCTAAAAATCACGGCATCAATTAAACAAACTAACCCTAATAATATTTGAAAATTTAGTGGTCAAATATTTTTTATTTTTGAATTTTTTTTCGCCATCACATTTATACTTCCTTAAGTTAAACTTTCATTAAACAAACATATCAGTCGATCGCAACTTTCTTCCCAATTAAATTCATTTATTTTGCAATACCCATCTTCGGATAATGATTTTAGCAGTGCTTCATCTTCCAACAGGCGAATAAGGTTTCGGCTCAAACTAATAATATCTCTGGGCTCCGATACCAAGGCAGTTTTCTCATCTATCGCATATTCAAGACACCCACCTGTGTTAGTTGTTACTAAAGAACAACGGCAAGCCATCGCTTCCATGCCAGTCAAACCAAGCCCTTCATACCAACTCGAACACAAAAAAATATCGCATGAAACGTATATTTTCCTCAACTTCTCCCGTGCTGGACGATAATGGTATTCAAATTCAAACCCAGCAGCATCAAATAACGGTTGTGGATCTTTTAGTTTTTCCCCAAAAACCACGAGTTCTAGGTCATGCCCTTGAGCAATAACTTCCTTTACTGCTTTAATTCCATCTTCATACCCTTTCCAGTCGTAATCATGATGAAGCATGCACACTCGACGTGTCGCATTCCACTTTTTCTTGTCGCAGTAAAATAATTTTTGATCAACTGGGATAACTAACACATGAGCATCTTGTCCGTGTTTTTCCATTAGATTATTCTTAATCCAATTTGAGCAAACAATCTTTTGGCAGGACAGGTCATAAGTCTTTAGAGCTCGACTTTTATTACGAGTCCACAAACTTTCATAATGCAAAACAAAATAAAACAGCACACCTTTCTCCCTTGAGAGTTTAACCGCAAAATCTGCTGTCTGCCATGCTGTAGCGACAAGAATATCCGCTTCAGGAATATATTTTGAGTGATTAGCTGGGAGTATCTCAATGGGAATCGTGTTATCAGTCCAATCAATAGTTTCGGGAGGCATGGTAACAACTCTTCTCATAGATGCGATGATTTTATTATCCCATCTGTACCATTTACTCGGTTTAGCGAGAACAAACCAATGCACCTCATGACCTTCCCTCTTTAGGCGATTAGCAAATTCAAAAAGCGCCCGGTTACCACCACTAATCCGAGCATACTGATTGACCATAAAAGAAATTTTCATTGAACTTTGGAAGTAAAGGAGTGAGTTTATCGAAAACCTGCAACCATTATTTGTTAAATAACTTTGACCATCGGCGAAAAACTTTTTTTACTTTGAGTATCAATTTACCTTCGACTTTCTCATCAGGGCGTAATTTAAACACCGTAGAGTGGCATTCTTCTCTTTCTTCCTCTGGTCTGCCATTCGTATAATAATACAGGGCCATACTTTTCCGACTCATATGTTCAGGGCAACTAAGAGGTTCTGGGTGCCCGTGAAACGATGCCTTTGTTGTTGTAAAAATAACTACTCGATTGAACTTTGGCAAATAACTGCGCACACATTCCTTCATCTCTCGGTCCCATAATTCAATGTGCCCACCATATTCTTCACGCCAGTCCTTATTGAGATATAGAAGCAGATTCAACCTTCTATCCAATCCATATTGCTCATGTTTATTGAAATCAGCGTGAACTCCTAACTTACCTCCTCGATAGATATTATGAAGCCCTCCCCCCCGAAAGGATGGGTCGGAGATCAGGTTTGTGATTCCAGTTAACTCCTCAAGAAATTTTAAAAACAAAGAAGAGTTGAGGGAATATAAAAAATGTCTGCTAAACAAACCGATGTTTTGTTCATTTTCGTTAGCTAGTTTTTTCTGATGACCGTCATAATATTTGATCCAATCAATATCGTTTTCACCTGGGAACTCTTCAAGCACCCTTTCCACTACATTGTTGTCGAAGAAATCATCGAAATAAATATGAGGGAATGGTTCTGCTTGTGCGTAATTTTTTTTAGCTTCTGGCAGAAGCAGCCTCATCTTTTCCAGTGGTAGGAGTGACTCCTTAAAGTTGGCGGTAGCGGGCATCTTTTTTACCAGTTAGAATAGGAACTATATTGTTCCTCTCAATCATAAGCTAAAAAAGTAAAAATTCGGGAAAAAGATTATATCAACTTTTATTGTGAGTTGAATAAACAAAAAGTGTTTTTTTCGTCATAACCAGCGAAGATGGGAGTGCTTAACTTGAACTTGAAAAACATTTCTCAAAAGCCTATAAACGACTGTATTGCTACTTACGAGAAAAGCTCTTCCAGTTTTCCACCAGCAAAAAATAGTTTATAAAGGAATAAACTGAGATTTTTTATTTTAAATCACTTTTTATTAAAGAAATACTTGGCTGCTTAAACTAAACAGCAGTTTTTGGTTATATAACTACGATTATTTTTTTAGTTAGAAAACTTGTGTGATTTTCGTTTGTATTAACTTTTGGCAGAATCTTTTTTAACCATTAAAAAAATATCAATGAATATTTCGGCCCAAAAAAATAACTTGACCGCAATAGTTTCTTTCGAAGCTTCTTTGGAAAAACTAAACTCATGCTTGCAAGCTTTGAATACCTGGATCCCGCAAATAATTGTCGTACTACCAGAGAATAACGACATAGAAAAACAAATAACCAACAAGTTTAACGTATCTGTATGCTTTCAAAAAGCTTCCTCAACCAAATCTAACTGGGAATCCGGATTAAACCAAACTAATACGCCTTGGGCATTGCTCATTCGTTCTAATGAAATTGTAACCGGACAGCTAAGGCAAGCAATTACTGAGAAAATCAAAACCAGTGACGGGGAAGCCTACAAATATTTACTCCCTTTAACCATGGTCTTCCTTAAAAAAAGATTTAAATACCCGATCGACTGGAATGGCTCCCAACCATCCCTTCTTGTTCGCACCTCCAAAACGATAAATGATGTTAACCAACAAAGAAAATATGAGACGCTTGGTGGAGAACTGGTCCGCTATTGCGAAGACACAATCTCTGAGTGTGCACATTCAGTAATCCAAAAGGCCGAAGAAAGAGCCGCCAGTTTAGCCCAACATAAGACGCACTTTTCCACCGCATCTTTTTTCCTTCGTACCGTCATTTCTGCCATCAAAGTATTTGTTCGAACTTATTTTCTAAAAAAAGGTTTTAAGGAAGGTTTTGAGGGAATCACATTTGCTGTATGCGATGCACATGCGGAGCTCTTGGGATATCTTCGTTACCATGAACTTTATGTTCGAGGAGGGAAGTTACTTTGCGACAACCTGTCATCTCTTAATAATATTCTAATCATAAAGCTACGTGACATTGGCGATAATATACTATGCACACCCTTAATACGTAATTTGAAGCAACACCTTCCAAATGTTTC